>JBIOVE010000187.1:0-12758 GCA_044867565.1 Candidatus Udaeobacter sp.
TCAGGGAGTCAGGGTCGAGCAGCCACTGCCTTATTTGTTGGTCGAGCGAAACAACAGTGCCATCTGGAAGTTGTTTTGGTTTTTGACCCACGTTTCTATCCAAAGCAGTTTGACCCAGCGATTGCCGTTTTGGTGGCGCTGTTGGCTGCGGCGTAGGCATGCTCGCCAGATCTTGCTGCCTTTTTTCATTCGCCTCTGCGATATCCCGCGCCCTTGCCAGTCCTGCCTCGTAGGCTTGCTTTTGAAACTCTGCAGCCGCATCCGAATTATACCCGTATTTGTTCTGAACTTCGGGCGGCAGTTCGGCGAAGGGAATCTTGACGATTCCGCCTGAGAAAGTGATAACGATTCCATCCGGTTCGACGCGGGAGACCTTGACATTTTTGTATTCTTTTCCGTCAATCGTTTTGAAGTCGTCGGCCAGTGCAATTGACGTAGACAGCGCCGCTAAGATTGCCAGTGTGATTTGCCAGTATTTCATGCGGGATTCTGCCTCTTTTGCTCTCCACACGGCAATGACAAAGTGATAATGAACAGCCCGGTTCCCCGTTTACTCGTTGCGATTGCTCGTGGAACCGCCCCGGAAACCCGTCTTTTAAGTATCCAGCGTCATACACCGTTCCCGGGGTCAGGACAGCGGGCGAGCGGCTGCGGCGAGTCTACGGCCCGCTCTGGCGCGGCTTCCGTTGCCGTCTTTTGACGCCGACGGGAGATTCAACACGGATGCTCACCGTTCAAGAGCGGCTTGCTCAGTTCGTCCATTGCGATTGAGAAACAGCGAGTCCACGCGGCGGCGGATTCGCCCCCGTCTTTTGACGGCGATAGAACTTTAACTTTCGCGTTGGCGATTCGCTCCGCCTCTGGAATCACCGCGTTGATCGTCACGAGTGCCGCTCACGAACACGCCTTCGCTCGCAACGTAGTGGAGAGCGAAGGCTGTCGCGCCGTAGCCTTGGCGAAGGCGGACACTGTGTCCATGCAACACGTTTGTTGCGAGAGCAACGCGCAATCATTGCGCACCAGATTTCAGCCATTCGCTCCAAAGCTGCGGCAGGCCATTCGGATTAGCGTGAGCGTAGTTATAGAATGCACGAACAAACGCGATCCGATCGTCGGTATAGGGTCCCCTCCAGTCTCCCGGCTTAGCAGGACGGAGCACGTCGTAGTCGTACCCAAGCAATTGCTGCCGGCGAACAATGTCCTCAAGTGGAATGCGAGCCGCGTTTCGCAGCATGTCGTAAAGCACCATAAAGGTGGTCGTCCGTCCGCGTCCCGCTTCACAATGAAAATGCGCCCAGCCATTTTCCGGCAGCGCGCGCACGGCCAGGATAAATCGGTCCACTTCTTCGTCCAGCGGACGCGCATGATCGGTTACAGTGACGCGCACATAGGCTGCGCCGTTGGTCTCAACAATGTTACGTTCCGTACTTGCGTGCTCGACAGTCACGTTCTGCGGGGCGCTGGAAGCAGTGCCAGGTTTTTTGATGGCAGCTCCAGGATTAACAACGACTTCGCTCCCGGGCTTAAGCGATCGCACCCATGCGGCCTCGTCTGCCTCGATTGCACTCTGTGACCGACCGACATTGACCCAATCATTCGTGGCAAACCAGCTAATCGGCAGCCCATTAGCAAATATGTGCGTCTCCTGCCGCAAATCGAAAACGGTCACTGGGCCACGCGTGCGCGCCAATAAAAGCTTGAAACCATCTGCCGTAAATTCCCCGCTGCCAGACGCGCGGAGATCGGCCAAGCCGATATCGGCGGGCATTTGGCCCCCTTTCTCCTTAAGCGGATCGTCAGTCGTGCGAAAGTTCCGCGGCAGGCTTCTGTCAAGTTTTAGGTCGACGTCCCAAATCAACACTGGCGAATTCGCATCGGCAGGACGGACTGGCGGACTCTTTTGCACAAGCGCGGCAGAGAAGATGGCCGCCGGAGCGAGAACAAAACCCAATAGGAGAGATGGAAAAAAGACAAGATTCATGATGATCGCTCGCCGAATTGGACGCGGATCTTCTCCGAGGCGCAAGAAATTTCGGTGGAAGACTCGATTACGAACTCGCAATTGGCTCTCGTTGATTACAAACTGGAGCGATGGCGGATGCACTCACTCCCATGATGCAGCAGTACCGGCGACTCCGGGGCAGCATCCCCGCCGATACGCTCTTGCTTTTTCGATTGGGAGATTTCTACGAGTTATTCTTTGAGGACGCAAAAGAGGCATCTGTGTTGCTCAACGTCGCGCTGACCAGGCGGAACGAGGTGCCGATGTGCGGTGTGCCGTATCATGCCGCGCCGAGTTACATCGCGAAGTTGATCAAGGCCGGCCGCCGCGTCGCAATCTGCGACCAGACCAGCGAGCCGCAACCGGGCAAAATTGTTTCACGCGACATCACTCAGATCATCAGCGCGGGCACGGTCAGCGATCTCGATCTGCTCGAATCCAAACGCGCCAACTATCTCGGCGCGGTCTTTGTCGAGGGCGGCGTGTTTGGATTTGGGTACGCGGATTTGAGTACCGGCGAGTTCCGGCTGTCACAGCTGCAAGATCGACAATCGCTCCTCGATCAATTGGCACGCGTTTCGCCATCGGAGCTTCTCGTCAGCGACGAACAGAAGCAGCAGTTCTCCGAAATCGCCGGGGCACTCGCCTACGACACTTACGCATTTCTGCCGGAGCAAGCGGCCTTCACGCTGTGCGAGCATTTCAAGGTCAAATCGCTCGACGGTTTTGGATGTGCGCAAATGCCACAGGCGGTCGCAGCAGCCGGTGCGATCGTTCATTACCTCAAGCACCAGCTTCGGCGAAACATCGACCATCTCACCTCGTTGCGCTGCGACGCGCCGGCTCATTATGTCGTGCTCGACGCCGCCACCCAAACCAACCTCGAACTGGTTGAATCGCGCAGCGCGCGGGACGCCAGCCTGCTCGCAGTGCTGGATCGCACGGTCACTCCGATGGGCGGTCGCAAACTGCGTGCGTGGATTTTGCAACCGTTGCGTGATCTGAGCGAGATCGAGTGCCGCCAGCAAATGATCGCGGACTTGTTGCAAGAGCCGGACCTGCTTGGATCGCTGCGCGCTTCGCTCAAATCAATCCGAGATATTGAGCGCGCCGCGGCGCGGTTGAGCCAGGCCTCAGGCAACGCGCGCGATCTGGTCGCGCTCAAGACTTCGCTGCAACAAATCCCGAAGCTGAAAGGCGAATTAAAAAAGCTGACTGATCGAACGAATTTTGGAACAGGTAGGGATGTTTCTCCGAAACATCCGCCGAATTCTGTAGAAGCAGCCGTGTCGGCTGCAGATTCCTTAGCGAAGCAGGCGGCACGCCCATTCGGCTTTCGCTCAGGGCAGGCTCTGCCACTACAGCAATGTTTACAGAGCGAAATCAAGGAAATGCCGGAGCTTGCCGAAAAGCTCACTCGCGCCTTGATCGATGATCCGCCGCTCGCGCTGAAGGAAGGCGGAATTTTCCGCGACAGCTACGATGCCGATCTTGATACGCTGCGACAGGCTTCGCGCGATGGAAAAAGCTGGATCAGTCAATTGCAGGAGCGCGAGATCGCGGCCACCGGCATCAAGTCGCTCAAGGTGCGTTACAACTCGGTCTTCGGCTATTTCATCGAGGTAACCAAATCGAACCTTGCGAGCGTCCCCGCTCATTACACGCGCAAGCAAACAACGGTCGGCGGCGAACGTTTCATTACGCCGGAGCTAAAGGAAATGGAGGCCAAAATCCTGGGGGCGGACGAGCACGCGCGCCAACTCGAGTATCAACTTTTTCAAAAGTTGCGCGACGAGACTTTGCGCGAGCTGGGACCAATTCAGCAGACTGCCGCCGCCATTGCGGTCCTCGACGTTATCTGCGCGCTCGCGGAGACGGCGCGGCTATTCCGGTATTGCCGACCAACGCTCACTGAAACACTGCGCCTCGTGATCAAGGATGGGCGGCACGCGGTGCTTGACCAAAATCTGGTGGACGAGAAGTTTGTGCCTAACGACGCGTCGCTCGACGGCGAGAACCTGCGGCTGGCCATCATCACCGGGCCGAACATGGCCGGGAAATCCACTTACATTCGCCAAGTTGCGCTGATTGTATTGTTGGCGCAGATCGGCAGCTTTGTTCCGGCGGAAGGCGCGGAGATCGGGTTAGTCGATCGCATTTTTACCCGCGTCGGCGCAAACGACGATCTGGCACGCGGCCAATCGACATTCATGGTCGAGATGAACGAGACCTCAAACATTGTGAACAACGCCACCGAACGCAGCCTCGTCATTCTGGATGAGATCGGCCGCGGAACGTCGACATTCGATGGGTTGTCCATCGCCTGGAGCGTGGCCGAATTTCTCCACGACAAAATCAAGGCGCGCACACTCTTTGCGACTCATTATCACGAACTGACCAAGCTCGCGGAGGAACGAAGCGGCGTCTGCAATTTCGACGTCGCCGTGCGTGAGTGGAACGATCAGATTATTTTTCTGCGCAAGATCGTACCGGGCGGCGCGGACAAGAGCTACGGAATCCAGGTCGCGCGACTGGCCGGTCTGCCAAAGGAAATTCTCGATCGAGCGAAGGACATTCTTTCTCATCTCGAAAGACCCAATGGCGCAATTGCACAGCCGGCAAAAACAAAAACGCGAAAATCGAAGCGCCAATCCAAGGCTGAAAAGCCTCAGCTCGATTTATTGTAGGCGGCGGCGATTGAGCTCAAAATCGCCTTGGCACTCGTTTAACTCACAAAAAGGTGGACGCGGCGCGTTGCGCCGAATAGGTCGGAGCCGGTTCGGTGAACGACCGCTGTCTTTTTCCCTGACGCCCGCGCTCGACGAAACTATAATGGGTCGCGGCACTGCTTTAATATGCCTGTTATAACCGAGAAAGAACTGAACGAAACGCAGCGCGGCCACTGGCTAAAGGCGATAGCGGCGATTGAGCTGCGCAATTTCGGTTACGCAATCTCTCTGTTGCAGGGAATTCTCAAACAGGAGCCCCAGTTTCTCACGGGTCGCCAACTATTGCGGCGCGCCGAGGTAACGAAGAGCAAATCGGGAAAAAAGAGTTTTTTCAATATCTCGACTGCGCCCATCGCAGTCATGAAGGCGCAAAGAGAAATAAAGAGGGAGCCGAAGCGCGCAATCGAAATGCTGGAAAAAGTCCTGGAAGAGGAGCCTTATCATCGCCAGGCAAACCTCGCTTTGAAGGAAGCAGCGGTAGCGGCCGACTGGCCGGAGGTTGGCGTGTTCGCGTTGCGGACGCTGCTCGAAGAAAATCCGCGCGACGTCAAAGTGCTGCACGAGCTTGGGCGTTTGTATCACCAACTCGGAGAAAGCGATCGGGAAGTCGAAATTTATAATCAAATCACTGAGATAAATCCGCTCGATGCCGAGGCGCTTCGTCTGGGCAAAGACGCGTCGGCCCACGCCTCCATGAAGAGCGGCGGATGGACGCAGGCGGAGAGCTATCGCGATCTGATCAAGGACAAAGAGATAGCGATTTCACTCGAGCAACAGAGCCGCATGCGATTGACCGGGGAATCGCTCGATCAACAGATCGCGGAAACGTACGCGCGTCACCAGGCAGAGCCGGCCAATATCGATCTTGCGCGACGGTTAGGCGCATTAAATGAGCAGAAGGACGATCTCGAGGCAGCTAGTGGCTGGTATCAATATGCCGCTGATCTGACAAAAGGGACCGATGCCGGATTAGTCCGAAAAGTGTCCGATTTGAAAATCAAGCGCCTCGAACGCGAGATTGCTGTGGATGAAGAATTTCTCTCCACACATGACGCGGATCATGAGTTGTATGCGAAAACGTCTGAGGAATTAAGGGTCGCGAAAACAAAACGGGCAGAAATTCTGCTCGACGACGCGCGTAAACGTGTGGAACGGAACCCGACCGACTTGCAGCTTCGATTTGAGCTTGGTGAGCATCTCGCAAACGCGGGGCATTTTCGGGAGGCCCTGCCGGAATTGCAGCGCGCGCGGCAGAATCCAAATGCGCGTCTGAAAGCGATGAATCTGCTCGGCCGCTGCTATGGCGAGCTTGGAATGCTCGATCTTGCGATGAAACAACTCGAAGAGGCGTCGAAGGAAATTTTGTCAATGGACGCCATGAAGAAAGAGATCGTCTATCATCTTGGGCTCGTTTACGAACGGATGGGTGAGCGGGAAAAATCGTTGAACTGCATGAAGCAGATTTACGAAGCTGATTACGGCTACAAGGACGTGGCAGCGCGGGTGGAGAGATCGTACCAACAGAACATCTCCCAAGGCTGATCGGCCTTCAGACTTCAGAAGCTAGATATCCCCGCCGATCCGTCGGGATTCTGCTCGATACGCAGGGCCAGCAAATTTTCGCACGGCGACAAATTCTGAATCCAATAGGTCGCGCGGCGTATCTCACACGAAACACCAAACTCTTGGAAACTATGAAACCAACACTCACAACCCTCAATGCGAACTGCCGATCGGCATCGCGCACTTTGAGCGCGTGCGAGCTTTTGTTGGGCGCGTTCATTGTCTTCGGCCACAACGTCTTTCGCGCGATTCCCAACGAAGTGCCGATCCTGTGTGTGATGGGTCTCGTATCGATTCGGTTGCGCGACGGCGGGTGGTCTGCCATGGGATTCAAACGCCCAACGTCGTGGAGTCGAATTCTGCAAATAGCGGCTGGCGCGGCTGCTCTCAGAATCCTTCTGGGTGATTTCATCGAACGACTCGCGGCGCGGTTTTGGCCGGCGGTGATCGCTCCGGCAGGCGCCCAGCAAATTACTGGAAATATCAAAGTTGCACTGCTGTACCTGCTGCTCGTATGGACGTTTGCCGCGTTTGGTGAAGAAATTGCCTACCGGGGATATCTTCTCACCCGCGCGGCCGATTTAGGAAAACGATCTGCGGCGGCTTACTGGGAGAGCGCAGTGGTCGTGGCGGTTCTGTTTGGTTATGGCCACTACTACAAGGGACCCACTGGAATACTGGATTCTGGAGTTGCCGGCCTGATTCTGGGAGCAGCTTATATTGTGTCGGGACGAAATCTCTGGACCAGTATCCTGGCCCACGGATTCATCGACACGTTTGGGATCGTGGTGCTTTTCTTCGGCTGAAGCAACTAGGAATCGGACCTCAACGGTCGCAATCAGTGGTCAGAAGTCGATCGTCGATTTAGCAATTCCATTGCTGCCTTTCAGAACGCACGCTGCGCCGGACGACGAAGATTTACCACGTCCGAGCGGGCGCGAATTTTCGATTCTCAATTGTTGGATTATTTCAACATATCTCGACGGAGAAAATTATGAAAAGCAAACGTACTATTATTTCGCGAGTCTGCATTCTCACTCTCGCGATCGCATCGTTCAGTTTCGCTGGTGTGGCGGTGGCACAAGAGAGTCCGGCAACTAAAAGCTCCTCGCTTAGCGCAAAGGACAAAACGTTCATGAAGAAAGCCGCCAAAGGGGGAATGATGGAGGTAGCAATGGGCAGGCTGGCTGAGCAGAATGGTCAAAGCGAGGATGTGAAGTCATTCGGCAAACGAATGGTAACCGACCACAGCAAGGCCAACGACGAACTCAAATCGATCGCCGAACAGAAAGGCGTCAACCTGCCAAGCAAGGAACCGAGCGAAAAATGGGCCTCAGATAAAGCCTACATGGATGCGATGGTGAAGGATCACGAGAAGGATCTGGCCGAATTTCAGGAGGAGGCCAATACGGGAACCGATCCCGACGTGAAGAAATTCGCGGAGGATACGGCCAAGGTGGTCCAGAAACATCTTGACCTCGCCAAAAAGACTCAAAGCAAGCTGCAATAGGAACACACACTGACTGCGCGATGATGCGGCATGCCTGAAAGGCGTGCCGCATTTTATTGCTGTTTAGCATTGGCTCCTAAAAGTGCCTTGCTTTTGCGAGCTCAAACTTAATCCTGCTCATCAGTGCGTAAGACCAAAATCATCTGCACGCTCGGTCCAGCTACACAACAAACCGATGTGTTGCGGCAATTAATCCAGAAAGGAGCGGACGTTTTTCGGTTAAACATGAGCCATGCCCATCATGACTCCGTACGCGAAATTGTGCCGCGTATTCGCGCGCTCGCCCAAGAAGCGCGCCGATCCGTCGGGATTCTGCTCGATACGCAGGGCCCAGCGATCCGCACAGGAGATGTCAAGACCGATCTCCACTTGAAGCAGGACGACATTCTGGAGCTCACTGTTGCCGGCGCCAAAAGCGAAGAGCGCTATTCCGTCGATGTGAATTACAAGGGACTGGTGAATGACGTTTCCGTCGGCGACACCGTTCTGGTGGACAACGGCATGATCAGGTTGGTGGTTCTCGAAAAACAGGGAAAGCGGATCCGCTGCAAAGTCATCACTCCCGGCAAGCTCGGCTCCCGGCGTCATGTCAACCTGCCTGGCGTTCATGTGAATCTCCCGCCACTTACTGAAAAGGATCTTGCTGATATTTCACTCGGCGTAGAGCTGGGCGTCGATTTTGTGGCACTGAGTTTTGTGCGTCAGAAGAGCGATCTCGACGAACTGCGCGGTGTGCTTGTCGAGAAAAAGAGCAAGGCACTGATCATTGCCAAGATCGAGGACCAGCTCGCAGTTCGAGCGATCACGGAAATGATCGAAGGCGCAGATGTCATTATGATCGCCCGGGGCGATCTGGGAATCGAATGCCCGATGGAGGAACTGCCCATCATCCAGCGGCGGATTGTGAAATCCTGTCTTCGGCTCGGCAAACCGGTCATCGTCGCAACCCAGATGCTCGAATCGATGATCACAAATCCGCTGCCTACCCGGGCTGAAATTACCGATGTGGCGAATGCAGTTTTCGAGCAAGCAGATGCCATCATGCTCAGCGGCGAGACCAGCTTGGGGCGTTATCCGGTGGAATGCATCCGAGTTTTGAATCGAGTGGCCTTGCGCATTGAGCGCAGTGGAGGGGCCGGATACGCGGAGTCTGCAATTCTGGGGGACAAGAGGCAAAAGACAGTAGCTTCCGCCGTGGTCCTGGCCAATTCGCTGACGAACTCAAAGATTATTGTGTTCACCCGGCACGGCGCGATGGCGCGTAACGTTTCAAAGCTTCGTCCGGAAAATGCGCCGATATTTGCTTTTACCTCGAGCGAAGAAGTGTATCGCCAATTGTCGATCTACTGGGGCGTTTATCCGGTGAGAATCAGCTTCACCGCGGACCCGAACGCGACCATCGAGGCCGCGGAAAAGTCTCTGCGCGGAACCAAGTTGACCATCCCGGGCGATCAACTAGTGATCATCAGCGACGTTCGCGCAGGCGAGGAACGCATCGATTCCGTGCAATTGCGCACAGCAAAATAAGAAAACGCGCGCAGGGTCACGTCCTCTGCGCCGCGTTTCGAAGAGCGAAACGGCTACAATTAAGCTTCGACCGGCAATTCAACGTCGACCGATGGGCGCTCCTTCTTACCCAGAGCGCGGCGAAGTTTAGAGAGTGCGATATTCTGCAACTGCCGAATTCGCTCCCGTGTCACGCCGAATTTTTTGCCGACTTCCTCCAGCGTCTTGGGCTTTCCGCCGTCCAGACCAAAGCGCTGGAAAATGATCTTCTTCTCGCGATCATCCAACACATCAAGCAGTCCGCCGACTTCGTTGCGGAGATTTTTGTCGCGCAACAGCTCGAACGGAGTCTGAGCTTCCTCATCCCCAACGATTTCGCCGAATTCCGTGGAATCATCGTCGCTGATCGGCGCATCGAGCGAAGCGGGCCGGATCGAGACGGTCTTGAGCTGGGAGACTTTTCCGCTCGCAATTCCGATCTCATCGCCAAGCTCCTCGTCCGTCGGTTCACGACCAAGTTCCTCGCTCATTTGCAAAGAAACCCGGCGCATCTTGGAAATCTTGTCCACCAGATGCACAGGCAGACGAATCGTCTTGCTCTGGTTCGCCAGCGCCCGTTTGATGGACTGTTTGATCCACCACGCGGCATAAGTGCTGAGCTTCCCGCCTTTCGCCGGATCGAAACGTTCGACGGCCTTCATCAGGCCGATGTTACCCTCCGAGATCAAGTCGAGCAGCGGCAGCCCCAGATTCGCGTAATCATGCGCGATCTTAACGACCAGGCGCAAATTTGAGCGAATCATCAGGGCCCGCGCTTCGCGATCGCCCTTCTTAATCTTCGCGGCCAATTCGATCTCCTGCTCTGGGGTCAAAAGCGGGATTTGGCCGATCTCACGCAGGTAAATCTTAATTCCGGTATCACTATCTTCAGCAGCCATATAGCTCTTTTTCATCGATGATTTGGGGGGGTTGGATCGACAATTTACTACTCTTAATTGTATTCGCTGGGGCGTTGCCGATCACGCGTTGTAGCATTTTCAAAAGTATTTAACAAGGTTAAATATTCGGATTAGTGACAGCCCCCGGACGCCTCTTGTTCAATCTTTTTGACGCTCCCTTCACAGGTCCGCCATTCTCCGATTTTTGTCCGACCGAGCCGCCAGAATTGAACAAGCTTGACGAGCGCAATTCGTGTCTCGTCATTGCAGGTATTTGCCGCTTTTCCATTCTCCGATTTTCTGTAACCCTGCAACGGCGATGCTGGCAAAAATTTATTCCGCGGCCGTTTATGGCGTGGACGCGTACGAGGTAGAAATCGAAGTTAACGGCGCGGGCGGCGACCCGAACATTGTCATCGTTGGCTTGCCAGACGCCGCGGTGAAAGAGAGCCGCGACCGGGTCACCACCGCGGTTGCAAATAGCGGCTATTACTGGCCGCGCGGTCGCACAACGATCAATCTCGCCCCCGCCGATATCAAAAAAGAGGGACCAAGCTTCGACTTACCGATTGCGCTCGGCATGATCGCGGTGACTGAAGAATTGGATAGTTCGCCGTTCGAAAATTTCAGTTTTGTGGGCGAACTCGCTTTGGACGGCACTGTACGCGCCGTGAAAGGCGTGCTGCCAGTCGCCTTGGAAGCACGACGCCGGGGGAGGCGCGCGCTCTTCGTCCCAGTAGCCAATGCGCTCGAAGCCGCCATGGTCGATAAGATCGACATTTACGGCGTGCAAAATTTGCGGCAGACATTTGCTTTCTTGCGCGGCGAAGCTGCGCTCCTGCCTACGCGTGCTGATCTGACCGGATTTTTTGCCACGCATCAGACCTACGATGTCGATTTCAGCGATGTGAAAGGTCAGGGCCACGTCAAACGCGCGATCGAAGTGGCCGTTGCCGGCGGCCATAACGTGTTGATGATCGGACCTCCGGGCTCGGGTAAATCGATGCTTTCGAAACGCATCCCCACCATCATCCCGCCCATGTCGCTCGAGGAAGCCATCGAGACGACGAAGATTCATAGCATCTCCGGTTTGCTCGGTAGCGACCGCTCATTCGTCTCCACCCGACCATTCCGCGCGCCGCATCACACTATCAGCGACATTGGTTTGCTCGGCGGCGGCACATTTCCAAGTCCGGGGGAAGTCAGTCTTGCGCATAACGGCGTCCTCTTTCTCGATGAACTGCCTGAGTTCAAGAGATCGGCCCTGGAAGTGATGCGCCAGCCGCTCGAAGACGGAAAGGTCACGGTTTCGCGCGCGGCGGGAAGCGTGACTTTCCCATCCGAGTTCATGTTAGTGGCGGCCATGAATCCCTGTCCGTGTGGATATTTTGGCGATTTGAAACGCGAATGCCGTTGCGGTCCAGTGCAGGTGCAGCGCTATCGCCAGAGGATCTCCGGCCCGTTGCTCGATCGCATCGATCTCCACATCGAAGTTCCGGCGGTCGAATACCGAGACGTCGCCAGCGAACGCGTCGAGGAAGCCTCGACTGCAATTCGGGGCCGAATCATGCTGACACGTGAACGCCAGCAAGAGCGTTTTCGCAATGACCCAAACGTAACTTGCAACGCGCGCATGGCTACGCGCCACCTCAAACAACATTGCAAGCTCAGCCAGGATTCGCAGGACCTGATTCGTGTGGCCATGAACGAATTGAACTTGAGCGCCCGCGCTTACGATCGCATCCTGAAAGTCTCGCGCACGATCGCCGATCTTGACGGCAAGATCGACATTTCACCCGAGCACGTTAGCGAAGCGATTCAATATCGCACCTTTGATCGCACCCTTTGGGTGTAAGATTCGAAGCTGGAAACAATGGCCCAAAGCCGTTGAGTCCACAGACTTACGCCGATGGCTCCGGTTGCCGTCCCCTAACGTTTTCCGCATGGTTCGATTCCGCTAAAGCGCGGCACGACCTGGCTCGACTTCTTTGTAACCCAATCACTTCGCGCCGGCGTTTTTGACACACCAGTTTAAAACGCGTTGGCGAACAAATTTTTCGCACGGCGGCAAATTTTGAATCCAATTGGGATGCGCGGCGCATCTCACAGGAAACAACAAACTATTGAAAACTATGAAACCAACGCCACTCACAGCCCATAACACTAGCCGCCGCGACTTGTTCGATCCTGCGATGCGCAGAGATCGCCCATCGCCGATCACGGATTATAACTACCATTCTGTCACACTGGAAAGTTCGAACACAAATTGTGTGCGCGGCCCAGCCCGATCATTTTGGAATATCACCGGCGATTATTTCAAACACGAAGCGCGCCATGATCTTCTTGGCGAAGCCGCGCTTTTTGGGGTCCTTGTCGTCACGGCATTTCTTCCCTTGATCAGCAATGCACATGCGCTGATGGAATTCGTGCGTGCGATCAGCAACTATTAACCGACAGAGCTTTCGCCTGATACTTGCCGTTTTGTTATTGTCGCTTACCAGCTGCGGCCC
>JBIOVE010000188.1:0-9161 GCA_044867565.1 Candidatus Udaeobacter sp.
GTTGGAGATGCCCGTTCCACGACACTACTGGTCGCGAATTATTTCGCGCTCGATCACCCGCTTGCGGAAATCTGTGCGTCGTTCCCGAGTGATCCGGTCATGAATGCGGCTCGAAACTCTTGTCGCGGCTTACGGATCATTCGCCAGCCAAAATGGGAGTGTCTGGCGACATTCATCTGTTCTTCGATGAAACAGGTTGCGCATATTCGGCAGATCTCGCTGGCTCTTCGGCAGCGCTTTGGTGAGTGCCGTAAAATCGATGACCACGTCGTTCACACGTTTTCCTCGGCACGACGGCTCGCTGAAAGTTCGGATCATGAACTGCGCAAATGCGCGCTCGGTTATCGAGCCAGGAATCTGCTCGCGACCGCGCAGGCCGTCGCCTCAGGCACAGCCAATCTCAAGGCGTGGTCGGCTCTTTCTGATACCGATCTTCGAGAAAAACTCTGCGCCTTGCCAGGTGTGGGTGCGAAGATCGCCAATTGTGTGATGCTCTTTGCCTACGAGCGCCTGCATTCTTTTCCGATCGATGTCTGGATTGAGCGCGTTTTGAAACAGCAATATTTTCAGCGAAAGAAGAAAGTGACGGCGCAGCGGCTGCGCGAATTTTCCGAAACCTATTTTGGCGAACATGGCGGTTACGCGCAGCAATACTTGTTTCACCATGCCCGGATGCACCGGCGGACGCGGCGATTGGGCGATCGAGATCAGTCGCTCCTGCCTCAGGCGCGATGAGCTGAGGTAGGGGCGGTTCACCCGAACCGCCCGGGGGGAGGCGCGCAATTTGTCAGCGCCCGTTGTCTGAGATAATGTTCAGACCTTAAGCTGAGGAAACTCTGAGCCTGAATCTTTTTTTATCATCAACAGACCGCTCTTATGACGACGGCTGATATCATGTTCACCCAGCCGGGCGATCGAGCAATCGAGCACGAATACGACGGTCGAACGATCCTGTGGGCGCTGCTTGCGGCGATTTGCATTCATTTGGTAGTCGCGTACCTCCTCGCCGCGCTAGGCGGATTTTTCTCGCCCGCGTTTCCGATCGAGGAAAAACCAGTCGAGCTAACGTTTGTCGATCTTTCGCCGGTACCGCTGGTTCCGAAGAATTCCGCTTTCATGGAGACGGATGAATCAAAACAATCGGTCGAGCCACCAAAGGAGAAAACATTTGAATCGAACGCCAACTCGATTGCGGCGAGCGAACTTCCAGCCGCAGGTGAAGCGCCCTTGCCCTCGCAAACAGGCAAAGATCGGCCGTTAGTGGATTTAGAAACACATTCGTACTCACTTCAAATGAACGGCGCACAACCGCAGCCCAGCGCGGCACCACAAGAAAATCCAAAGCCTTCGGCGGCGCCGCAGCCCACGGTGCCAGTTACCGCGGCGGAGCAATTTGCGATGTTAATGGCCAAGCCCAATCCGCAGGTTGAACCCTCCGTTGCGCCTGCGACGGCGCGAGCGCAATCTGCGTATCGGGCCTATAAGGAACGGACGCGTATCTCCGGCCGAATCACGAACCGCGGCGTCTCTTCTGTTAATGCGCTAGGCACGCCTCTTGGTCGTTACCAAAAGTTTCTTGTGGATGCGATTGGCTCCCGCTGGTACGCCTTTGTCGAACAAAAAAGGGACCTGGTCAACATCGGCACTACTCGCGTCTTTTTTGTAGTTGATCGAGATGGACACGTAAACAATCTCAAGGTCGTAGAAAACACAGGAAACGAGGCATTGGCAAACGTCTGCATTCAGTCGATTCAGGAAGCGCAATTGCCTCCGATGTCGGATGATTTAGCAGCCACGCTGCCTGCCGAAGGTTTGGACATGGACATCCCATTCACGATTTTTCCGAACTAATGATGGTTCTCTCAACAATTGCACAGACGCCGGAAACCGTGAATTCCATGATCGGTTTTTTTGGCAGGGGTGGCCTTTTCATGTGGCCGCTGTTGGCCTGCTCGATTGTTTCGCTGACCACGATCATTTTGCGCAGTCTTGCTTTGCGTGAAAAAAATGTATTGCCCCCGATGATCGAGAACGAAATAGAACAGTTCGTGCCGGGTGGAAGCCCTGAGCGGCTTTCCCGCATGGTCCACCATGATCCTTCATCGCTGGCGCGAATTATCCGGGTGGCGCTGCAGCATTTGCGCTGGCCGCGCTCCGAAAACGTGGAAGCCGTGCAAACCAGCGCGCGCCATGAGATGGTGCGGCTCGAGCGCGGTTTGGTCGTGCTCGAGGTGATCACCGGAATTGCCCCGCTCCTGGGCTTGCTTGGAACGGTCTCAGGCCTGGTGCATGTCTTCTCGCATCTGGGATTGAGCGCAGGCGGGTCCGATACGAAAGGCATTGCCATGGGAATTTCAGAGGCGCTCAACACGACCATCTTTGGATTGGCCATTGCCGTGCCGAGCTTGATTGCTTTCAGTTATTTCTCGAAAAAGGTTGAAGTGATGTCGGTCGAAATGGAATCCCTGGTCGCTGATCTTATCGCCAAATGCTACTACGGCCGCATCGGCGGAGAGTCAGCCGCGCTTCACCCTGCAACGCCGGAGCGCGCCCCGATTGCGTGAAGTCGAGCTGAGGTCCGCATCATGAAGTTCGCAGTCCGCAAACGGCGGGCCCCTGCCATCATCATCGTGTCGCTGGTGGATATTCTGACAATTCTGCTGATCTTTTTCGTCGTCACCACGACTTTTAAGAAGGACCAGCCGGAGGTTCAGATTAATCTGCCGGAATCCAAAACGGCAAAGAAGCTGCCGGCTGAGCTCGAACACGCGATCGTAAGTGTCGATCAAAACGACGAAATCAAACTAGACGGCCGAGCGATGGGCGTGGAAGAACTGGAGGGCGTGGTGCGCGACCTGCCCGAGGCTCGCAAGTCCACGCTCGCACTGCAAGCTGACAAAAAAGCTTCCTTCGGCGCGATCATCAGAGTGATGGATGCGTTGAAGCTGGCGGGCGTGAGAAATTTGCCGGCCTTTACTCGCGAAGAAAAATGACATTGTCGATCTTGCAGTACGGCGATCCGATTCTGCGGGCGAAAGGCAAACGGATCGAGAAAATCGACGATCACATCCGCCAGCTCGCCGCTAATATGATCGAGACCATGCATGCTGCCAACGGCATCGGCCTCGCGGCGCAGCAAATTGGTGAAGCTTTGCAGCTCACTGTGCTCGACGTCTCGCAGGTCGAGGATCGGCCAAGCACGCTGAAGCTGAATGGCAAGGACGCCGACCCAAAATCTTCGATGCCGCTGGTGCTAATTAATCCGGAGATCGAAATGGGCGCCGAAACTGAAATTGGGACGGAAGGATGTTTGAGCTTCCCGGAGATTACCGGGCAAATCGAGCGCGCAAAATTGACAATCTCGCGCGCGCAAACTTTGGAAGGCGACAAGATCGAAATCCAGGCCAGCGGCTTGCTCGCGCGCGCGATCCAGCATGAGGTGGATCACCTTAACGGAATTCTTTTTATCGATCGCATGAATTCCGCGGCGAAGGCAGCTTTGTCGAGCCGTTTGAAGCGCTTGCAAAAGCAAACGAAACGCGGCAAGCGCATTTGTCCCGAAGACGAACAATCGCTCGTGAGCGAGACAACGTTGTAGTACTTAATCTTAGTCTAATCCTAATCGTATTCCTGTTCGTATTCGTGATTAGGAATAGGAGTGGGACCAAAGATCAGAGCGCTTTGTAATCAACGCTGATGGTGCGGTAAACGAGCGTGTCGTGTTGGGCCGAGAAATAAAACAGCTCAAGCATCGTTGCGCCAACCGTCCATTGATAGCCTACCAGCGTCTGGATGACATCGGTGTCGGTGTCGCGGGAACGCGAGACTAGTTTTCCTGTTCCGTACTTTTCGTCGAAATATTTGCGAATTTCTCCCATCCGCTGGTTGTAACGTTCGATCGTCCAGTCCGGATATTCATATTGCAGCTCCACTCCGAGGAGCGCCCGCTCCTTAAAAGTAAAGAGCGTGCGCTTCAATCCGGGGTGAAGGAGTCCTTCCACTGTCCAAACATCCCGGTTCTCTTTTTTTTCCCGCGATACAATTTTCGCCTTCGCGCCATGCAGTACCGCTTCCACACGCGCCATGGAGTCGTTCCAACGAAAGCCAAACGGCGGCAGCAATTCTTCGGCAGCAGATGCGCATGACAGACACAGAAAGAAAGCGATCAAAACAGTTGGAAGAATTTGCCGGATCGACTGGGTCCGGTTGACGACGCGGTCCATTTTCCAGTTCGTCATTATCGTTTGCGTTGCCTGCATTTTCGATTCGCAGAGCAATTCCATCGCACTCTGGAGGCGGCAAAATGCGCAGGCTCACCAATTCGGTCAACTCGGGAATGGAGAGGCAACTGCGCTTTATAGCCACGGCGCCGTCTCGCTGTGCCGGTCGATCACGCGCCGAGCGCCTCGACAACGAGGCTACAACGAAGTGCGCCCTGCCACTATAACGAGAATCAGTTTTTGTCGTCCCCGGGGGACACGCTCGTTTTAATTTTGCGTCAAGATTTTTTTTTGTGTGACGAAAAATAAAGTTGAGTTTTTTTCTTGTCGATTTTAGCGGCGGTTTCTAATCTCCAGCGTGCTGGCAGGGCAGAAAGGCAGCGGCTGTGAATAAGATGTGAACATTTCTGCGAAACTTTCACCAGCGAGAATGAACAACGCTCGAACCTCTCCAAAGAAAGGACCTCAAGAGCAGATCTCTCTGGCCGCAACCAGTTCGATGCTAAAATGCGCAAGATCCAATTTCCCCTCGTATTTACGCATTTTGGCCGCTTTTTGTCAGGCCTTCCTCGGGAGATTGCACTGGGAGTCGGCCGAATATCGCCTCGGTTCCGCGGCGCGATTCTTCCCAGTATCAGCCTCTGTGGCGATTGTGTAACACTGTTAACAAGTTGCTATGGACAAGAAATGTGTGCAGCTGTGGCAGCGATTATCCGCTGCGCTCAAACCACAGGTCAGCGCTGATAGTTTCAACCGTTGGTTTTCTGCCGTCGAATTGGTCGAAGCGAGTGATAAAGCGCTCACTCTTCGTGTCCCAAATAACATCTATCAGTTTTGGATCGAGAGTAACTATATGACGGCATTGCAGACCGCTATCGTAACCGCATTCGGCGCCCCGCGCGCCGTGAGGTTCTCCTCTCCCTCTGGACCCGCGGGGCAAACGCCTCTGGAGGATGTCGTCGCCTTAAAAGAGATTTTGCCAGTATCACGAGGCGACACGAAAGCAGGCGCAAGTGTACCCGGGCTCAACCCGCGAAACACGTTCGAATCTTTTGTGGTGGGTCCGAACAACGAGATCGCGCATGCCGCCAGTCTCGCCGTCGCGCAGTCGCCAGCGCGCACTTACAACCCACTGTTCATTTACGGCGGTGTCGGCCTGGGCAAGACACATTTGATGCAGGCCATCGGCCAATACGTCTGGGCGAAGAAAAAAAATGTGAAAGTGATGTATCTCTCCAGCGAACTGTTCATCAACGAGTTCATTGATGCGATCCAGCATAGCAATCTGGTCAAATTCCGGAAGCGTTATCGCCAGGCCGAACTCCTTTTAATCGACGATATCCAGTTTCTCGGGGGCAAGGAGCGCTCGCAGGAGGAATTTTTTCACACCTTCAACACACTCTTCGACGGACATAAACAGATCGTGCTCTCCAGCGACCGGCCCGCTTCGGAGATCGCAAACCTCGAGCACCGCCTGGTTTCCCGTTTTGAGTGGGGACTTACCGCTGAGCTTCAGCCGCCGGACATCGAGACGCGCATGGCGATCTTGCGAAAAAAAGCACGCACGATGCAGATCAAATTGCGCGATGACATTTTCCAATTTCTCGCCAGTCGCATTCGCACGAATGTCCGTCGCCTGGAGGGTGCGCTCATGCGCGTGGCGTCCTTCGCGTCACTCAGCGGAAAGGAGCTTACCCAGGAAGTGGTCGAGCATCTGCTGAAGGACATCTTGCAGGAAGAAGGACGGCATTCCGTCACCATCGAACAAATTCAACGGCGCGTAGCCTAACACTTTGATGTGCGCGTAGCCGATATGACAAGCAAACGGCGCCCGGCCAGCATCGCTTTTCCGCGGCAGGTTGCGATGTATCTGGCGCGCGAGCTTACCAAGGCGTCTCTTAACGAAATTGGCGACGCATTTGGAGGACGCGATCACGGCACCGTGCTGCATGCGTGCAAACTGGTAAAGAGACGCATGGCCGAGCAGGACAATCTTCGTCAGACAATTTCCTTTATCGACAGTTCGCTGCAGAGGTGAGGGGGATTGACCTGAATCGCCCGGGCGGTTCGGAACCGCCCCTACCTGATTGTCCATCTTGAAGCGCGTGAGATTACTATTGCCGAATAAAATCGAAAGCCTTACATCTTAGGCGCTCCTTTCCATCATGAAATTCAGTGTCACGAAAGAAAAACTGCTTGAAGGTCTGCAACAGGTCCAAAATGTGGTCAGCACACGCACGACTCTGCCGATTCTTTCCAACGTTCTGTTGCAGGCCAACGGCAGCGAAGTTCACCTCACCACAACCGATCTCGATGTCGGGGTGCGAGGCAGTTGCGAAGCGCAAGTGGAAAAGGCGGGCGCCACTACGCTCCCGGCGCGTCGTCTTTTCAACATCGTCCGTGAGCTGCCCTCGAGCGAGATTCAAATCGATGTCGATGGAAAGAACGCCGCGTCGATCCGGAGTGGACAAAGCTTTTTCAAAATTCTCGGACTGCCTGAGGAAGAGTTCCCGCCGCTGCCGAAATTTGAGGACGCGAAAGTCGTCACCATTCGTCAAAAAGAATTGCGAGACAGTTTGCGCAAAACTTCCTACGCCATATCGACGGACGAGACGCGTTATGTGCTGAACGGCGTCCTTTTCAGTTTCAAGGACAACAAGCTCACGCTGGTGGCAACGGACGGCCGACGGCTTGCCATGGCCGAAATCGAACTGGAATTCCCGCGCAGCCATGAGGCCGACATTATTGTTCCCACAAAAGCCGTCAGCGAGTTGCAGCGACTGCTTACTGATGATGGCGACGTGAAAGTAAGCATGGGCAGTGGCCAGATCGCATTCGATTTGAACAAAACGCTGCTGGTTTCGAAATTGATCGAAGGCAATTATCCAAACTATCGCCAGGTCATTCCGGGCGAAGCAAAAGAGCGAGTAAAACTCGAGCGCGAAGCATTTCTGAATTCATTGCGCCGCGTTTCGCTGCTGGCGAGCGACAAATCGAATTCGATCAAGCTCAATTTCAGCAAGAACAACATCGATATTACCGCCAATACACCGGAAGTCGGCGAAGCGAAGGAATCGCTGGCCGTCCAGTACAAAGGACGCGATTTTTCCATCGCGTTTAATCCGGAATTCCTCATGGCGCCTTTGCGCGCCCTGACCGAGGACGAAGTTTTTCTCGATCTCATCGACGAGATGAGCCCGGGCGTCTTGAAGATTCAGACACCGTTTCTCTATGTGCTGATGCCAATGCGCATCAGCTCGTAATTGTCACCCCTTGTCATTCGGAGCGGAGCGAGGAACCTCTCGCATGACCCGCGTCACGCTGGGAAGCAATTAACGGCGCTCGGCCAAAAGTGTTGTAGTATCTCTGCAACCTCCGCCACACCTATATTCTCGATGTTGCCGTTCGCCCCGCGTATGACGTTGACATTTTTATTCGTCGGCGCCCAAACGTCTGGATTCGTAGGGCCAAAGAGCAAAATGCACCTGGCGCCGGCAGCCGCGGCAAGGTGGGAAATTCCGCTATCATGCCCGACAAAAATCACGTGTTCCAATAACGCGGCGAGCACCGGCAACGGCAGATTTCTCGCAAACTGGACGCGATCGTTTCTCCAAACCGTTTGCAATTGTTTCACTCGATGTTCGTCGGCTTCGCCGGACACAATAACGAGCGATCCGCGAAATTTGGCCGAGCCAAGCACGTGATTTCCAATGCCGATCCAATTTTCGAGCGGCCAATTTTTTCCTTCGCTTCCGCTACCGGGATGAAAAACGACGAGCGGCTCGGGGGATCGGCTCAGAAAATCTTCGAGCTCAATCCGGTCGGTATCTGACGGAAAGATTTTCGCTGCGAGATCATCAACTCGAACGCCAAGTTCTTCGACAGGCCGCGCCAGTTGTTGAGCGGCGTGCTCGTGATTATCGAGCTTTGCCGGTCCGCGAATGAGATTCTCTACACCGCATCGGCGCAGGTTGCTTTCAAAGATTCCATCCGGGTCGTAGAGATAGCTGATGATCAAATCAAAACTTGCGAAATAATTTGCGAGTTCGGACGGCAGTTTTGAGTTTTTCGCGAAAAAACTCGAGAGCGCTCCGTATTCGATCGAGCGAACGGCTTGCGCGTAAAACCGATTTTCCACAAGCACTGCGATATGTTTGTAACCGACGATCTCAATATACGCGCGAGGATAGGCCTCACGGAGCGCCCGCAGCGCTGGCAAAGTCAGAATAAAATCGCCTATCGCGCCGCCGCGGATCACCAAAACCCGTTTCATCACTTACTGTAGCGGTGCTCTGTGAGCGTCGCATTTATTCGACCGACGGTCACAGGCCGCTACGGTTCTTAATATCGGGCAAAGGCCAATGCGAGAATCACGCCGCCATAGATAAACGCGATAGCGTGCAGAAAGCGCCAGCGGAAAACGCTCCGCGTGCTCCAGTTGATTTGATCGCGAAGCACGTAGGGAATCGCGACCCAGAACAGGCCGGCAATGATCAGCAAATAAGCGAGCACGGTTACGAGCAACCGGCTCGTTTCGTACCGGAGAAAAGCCGCGTCGAGCAGCGGTTCGGCCGCCAGCAAGCAAAGAATTCCAAGCGCGCGCACTGCGAGAAATTCTTCGACAAAGCGCAGGACGAGCAGGTAACCGATCGGCAGCGCAATGAGAAGCGGTCGCCGGAAAGCAGCGAATTCGCCCATCTGGATCGTCGCGAGCAGCCAAAATGTCCAGGCAAGACAGATAGTCAGCAGAATAACTCCGGCGACATTAGAACGCGGAAACCGCTGCGCGACACGAGCGAGACCCGGTTTTACCAAACCCGGCAAACTGATAAAAATAAGGAATGCACCTGCGATGATTCCCGCAGCTTGCAAGGATAAATGGTAAATCATAAGGTGGCGCAAGTTTTCAACTTGCGATTCAGCGGAGGCAACTTCAAAAGT
>JBIOVE010000189.1:0-14639 GCA_044867565.1 Candidatus Udaeobacter sp.
CGGCGGCGAAACCATGGAGGGTAAACACGCGTCGAGGCTGCACAAGATCGACATAGCGAATCAAATCGGTGTAATCAGCGTGATCTGAAAGTGGAAAAGCGGCGTCAACCTGGTAGCGATAGACCGCATTCGGATCGACCGCCCAGCCACTTATCATCGCGACCCGCTTGCTCGGAATTTTTTCCAGCATGCGCGATCGATTTGCGCTGGGTGGGCAGATGAGGACTTTTCCCGCAACATCATTGGCGCTATAGCGGACGTATTTGCAAAAGGATTGGCCGAACTGCTCGTAAATCCGGGTCATTCGATAAACGGAGCCGTGCAGCATGGGCGTCAGCCCAGCTCCATCGAGGGAGCACAATATTTCCTGCGCTTTGCCGAGTGAATAACCGAGCAGCACAGGCACCAGGCCATCATCGATTGCTTCGTGGCAAAAAGTGACCACCTGGTCGATAACCTGCTGCGTCGGTGGAAATCGATAGCGCGGCAGGCCAAAAGTCGTCTCCATGATGAGTGTATCGGCTTGACGCCATTCCGCCTGCTCAGCGGATTTTCCCGGTCGCAGTTTGAAATCCCCCGTGTAAAGCAGGGTCTCGTCGCCCGCAAAAAGGAAACATTGTGCAGAACCAAAGATGTGACCGGCCGGCAAGAGCATGAGATCGAGGCCACGCACGATTCGCCTTTCACCAAATGGCAGGACATACTCTTTCCGCACACCCGGAAGCCGGCTTTGCATCAAACGCGCGGTGCGCTCAGAAAGAATAACCTCTTCATGTGGCGCGATGTGGTCGCTGTGCGCGTGTGAAACGAAAGCGGAGCCTCTTGCATCCCAGGGGTCGAGCCATAAATCTTGCTGGGGCAAATAAACCCCGCGCTCATAACGAACGTCAATCACGGGGGAAATTTACCCGCAGAATCGCGCGTGGAAAACGCAACACAGGCATTTTGGAGCAGTTTGGCTGTTCACATATGGACTCATGTGTCCCATACGAGCGTATTGACATGCAAGCCATGAGCCGGTTTCATTAGGCGGATGAAACTCGTTGCTGCAGCGGTCGGTTTGATGATTGTCGCGAGCGGACTGGCCAGGGCTGCCGAAGAGCCGAGGATTCTCGAAAAGGTGACACCGCTCCCGGTCGCGTTGAGCAAAGATTTCGAGTTTCGAAAGACGAAGCTTTACTTTCTCAGTGAGAGAGCGCCAAAAAAACAAGAGGCGCGACGCACGACGACTCCGCTTAAACCGGGAGGGTCAAGCACAACGCCTTCCCAGAAGACACTGACACTGCAGGATGTGCCAATTACGTTTGAGCGGCAATACCGGCTCTTTGGGGCCGTGACCACGCTCGATCAACGTCAACGTTTCGGCGATTACTTCGATTTCTTTTGGCGGGCCAGACGCCCAGCTGATGTGAGCGTGCGGCTTGAATATCGCCAGGAGAAGTTGCACGACTACGTTCAGGCGCAGGAAATTTCCTACCGAAACGTGCGCGGCACTCGTAAGACGGAATTCAAGGTCATCGGCGATGATTATGTTGACGACGGGCGAGTGATTGCCTGGCGGTGTTTGTTGATCGAAAACGGACAGATCGTGGCGGAAAACCGCTCCTACATGTGGGAGTAGCAAAACGCCTTTTTCCGGAACCTTTGTTCCGAACAGAGAAATTTTTAAGTTGAACTCCAGCGCCGGGAGCTTTCCCCGCAAGTTTGACAGCGTGCCTCTGGCTCTGATATCTTTTATCGAGTAAACGTGGAGTCATCGATTCAAGTAGGCGTAAACGGTCCGACCGTATGGGTGAAAGTAGAGGGAAAAGGTAGTTTCCTGAACAGCGGCAGCCTGAAAGAGTTCGCTCGCGAAATGTTGGACCGCGGTTATCGCGAATTTGTCCTGGACTTGGCAGATTGCGCTATGATGGATTCCACGTTCATGGGAACAATGGCCAGCGTGGCGCTGCGCCTGAAGGAACTTGGCCATGGTCATCTTCACGTCGTTCACTGCGGGAATCGCAGCCAGGAACTCCTCTCTGGACTGGGCCTGGACCAAATATTCGACATTCATGCCAATGGCGCGACTGCGCCTGAATGTGAGGCGCTCGAGCGGGTTTTCAAGGAGCAGCCGGGCGAGAGCAAAAAACAGGAACACACGGAAACGATGCTGGAAGCGCATGAGGCCCTTTGCGAGGCGGCGCCCGAGAACCTCTTTCGCTTTAAGGACGTTCTCGATTACTTAAAACAAGACCTTCATCACGAGACGCCTTCGAAGTAAGCTGGCCCCGCATCATGTGGCCGACTCTTCTCTTCGGACTGCTTCTCGCGTCTATGGCTGGGTGGATTTTTACCGCCTACTACCAAACGCGACGGATTCGAAGACTGGAGCGTTCCCACGAAGAAATTCAGGTCGAAGAGACGCTCGTTTTCGATTTCCTGCACGGGCTAGGGGAAGCTTTCAGGGAAACCATTCGACCTCAAGAGCTGCATCGGCTCATCGTTGAGGGCGCAACGCGTATCCTCGACGCCCACGGTGGCGCTCTTTATATGACTGATCGCACCGGCGGAAAACTGACCCCGGCCTTTATCTCCAAGGGCTGCCCGCCGTTGGTAGACGTTCCACCGAATATCTTGCAACAAGCAGCCGCCACTCCCATCGCTCTCGAGAGTTATCTGCGGCTGCACTCGATTACTCCGGGTGAGGGGATGATCGGGCGCGTCTGGCAAACAGGACAGTTCGTTTGCATCAACGATCTCTCAGAAGCGCCAGAGTTAGCGAACTTGCGTGGCAGCGCTTTTGGCACTGCGTCGGTCATGGCCGCATCGCTCCGTTACGGAAAGCAGGATTTGGGAGTTCTGGCTGTTGCGAATGGTCCCATGGGCTCGCCGTTTTCACAGAGCGATTTCGTGGTTTTTAAATCGATCGCCGAGCAATCCGCCTTTGCCCTTTACAACGCCATCATCTACTCGATGGCGAACGAAAAGAAGCGACTCGATCACGATCTCGAAATCGCCCGGGATATTCAGCGTATTTTGCTTCCCGCCGAAGCGCCTGCCATTAACGGATTTCAGATCAGCGGCATTAATGTGCCCGCCCGCCAGGTGAGCGGCGATTATTTCGATTACATCCATGTCGATGACGAACGGCTCGGCGTGGCCATCGCAGACGTTTCGGGCAAAGGCGTTCCCGCATCGCTGATCATGGCGATTTGCCGCAGCGTGTTGCGCGCTGAGGCGGCGCGGAACCCATCCCCGGCGGATGTTTTGCGCAAAGTGAACCGGCAACTTTATCCCGATATCAAAGAAGACATGTTCATCAGCATGGCTTACCTCATTCTGGACCATGAGCGCCACGGCATCACGCTCGCGCGCGCCGGGCACGACGCGCCATTGCTCTACAAGCGAGAGTCGCAAACAGTTACCCCAGTCAAATCGCCGGGAATGGTCGTGGGAATTGACAGCGGAAACGTGTTCGATAGGCTTACCGCTGATTTTGCCGTCCCCCTCGAGCGCGATGATTGCCTCGTTCTCTACACCGACGGCGTGACCGAAGCGCTCAACGCCGAAGGAGACGAATTCGGCCTCGACCGCGCGATTCAATCGGTGCGCGCCAGCGCAACCGGCGGGGCGCAGGCGATTGTAAAGAAAGTTATCCAGGACGTGCGCGACTTTACCGGTTCGCTTCCTCAGAATGACGACATCACTTTGATTGCCATCCGCAAAACATGAAAAAGACTCCTGCCACCGAACAAAGCAAAGAAACGCAACGATCGGCAGCGGCGAGCTCCGGATCTGTATCGGCCGCATCCGCGGTTAACGCAGAGCGAAGCGAAACAGAAGATCCAACCGCCGGTTTGCAAGCCGATCTTGATCGCTTTCGCGATCTCGCACTGCGCAGCCAGGCCGATTTCGAGAATTACAAAAAGCGTTCTGCGCGCGAGAAAGAAGAGGCGATCAAATACGCGAATAGCTCCCTACTCGAGCGGCTGGTGGCGATTATTGATAATTTTGCGCTCGGTCTCGAGGCGGCGAAAGAGGAAGGCGAAAAGTCTCCAATTTATTCCGGAATGACTCTTGTTCTGAAGCAACTCAACGATTTGCTGGCCGAAAACGGACTGCAGCCAATCGAGGCAGAGGGAAAAAAGTTCGATCCAAACCTGCACGAAGCCATTGCGCATGAACCGAGCGATCAATTTCACGAAGGGATTGTCCTGCGCCAGACCCGCCGCGGTTATCGATTCAAAGATCGCCTGCTGCGGCCGTCGAGCGTGGTGGTCTCCAGTGGACCGGGAAAATAACTGCTCGGTTTGTCCTCTTGCTCGTGCTCTTGCTCTTACTCTGACTCCATGTCGATCTTGTGGGTTCGAGCGCGAGCTAGAGCATAAGCGTGAGCATGAGTAAGATTTAATAAATGGCCACGAAGAAACGCGATTACTACGAGGTGCTGGGCGTAGGGCGAAACGCGTCTGAAGACGAGGTCAAGCGCGCTTATCGTAAGCTCGCGGTCAAGTTTCACCCGGACAAAAACCCGGACGACCCGCATACCGAGGAAAAATTCAAGGAGCTTGGCGAAGCTTACGATGTTCTAATGAATCCGGATAAACGCGCCGCCTACGATCGCTTCGGCCACGCGGCCTTTGCTCAGGGTGGCGCCGGTTTCGGCGGTGGCGGTTTCCATGATCCGTTTGATATTTTTCGCGAAGTGTTTGGCGGGGGCGGAATCCGCGGCGGAATTTTCGAGACATTTTTCGGGGGCGCTGGCACGCGCACGGAAGATCGGCACCGCGGCTCCGATTTGCGTTACGATATGCAGATCAAACTTGAGGAAGCGGCTTTTGGTGTGGAAAAAGAGATTGAAATCGAGAAGCTTGACACGTGCCAGAAATGTCATGGCAGCGGTGCCGAGCCGGGCTCGCGCGCGATTAACTGCCCCACATGCGGCGGCCGTGGTCAGGTGATTAGTTCACGGGGGTTTTTTCACGTTTCACAAACGTGTCCCCGCTGTCGCGGCGCCGGCGAGATCATAGAGAAACCATGTCAGCGGTGCCACGGCGAGGGACGCGTGGAAAAGCTGAGCCGCGTTAAATTGAATATCCCGGCTGGAATCAGGGAGGGCACGCGGCTGCGTTCCTCACGCAATGGCGAGGCCGGTGTCCGTGGTGGATCGCCAGGCGACCTCTACGTCGTCATTCACATCAAGGAGCACAAAATTTTCCGGCGCGAGGGCGACAATCTTTATTGCGAGGTGCCTATCCCCTTTTCGATCGCGGCTTTGGGCGGCGAGGTCGATGTGCCAACGTTGGAAGGTAAAGCGCATCTGAAAGTGCCTGCCGGCACGCAAAGCGGGCAGATGTTCAAACTGCGCGGTAAAGGAATCACAAACGTCACCGGGCGCGACCATGGCGATTTGCTCGCGCGTTTGATTGTCGAGGTGCCATCACGCCTCAATGCCGAACAGCGCCGCAAGCTCGAGGAGTTCGCGGCGCTTTGCGGCGACGAAAACACCCCATTACGCAAAAGCTTTTTCGAACGCGCAAAAGAATTCTTCAAATAAAAGGGTTCAGGTTTCAGGATTCAGACGCAATTCCTCTTCTGAAAGAACTATCGGTTTGCGACGAGAATCCAAAACAGTGTCAATGTTGCAGAACGATGCCGTAAAACTCATCGAGTGTCCCCGCGACGCCTGGCAGGGTCTCACGAGACAGATTCCGACGGAGCTAAAGGCACAGTATCTGCGCGCGCTGATCGGGGCGGGGTTCAAGCATATCGATGCCGCAAGCTTCGTGTCTCCAAAAGCCGTGCCACAGATGGCCGATAGCGAGAAGGTGCTGGAGCAGATCGATCCACCAGCCGATGTGGAGATCATTGGTATCGTAGTGAACGAGAAAGGCGCAGAGCGCGCCATTGCAACCGAAGCCGTGACGACGCTTGGTTATCCCTACTCTATTTCCGAGACGTTTCTGCGCAGGAACCAAAACCAGGCACCCGAAAAGTGCTACAAAGTTCTGCAATCGATTAAAACAAGAGCTGCCGATTCAGGACTCGATATGGTTGTTTACATTTCGATGGCGTTCGGAAACCCGTATGGCGACCCGTGGGATGAAGACAAATTGCGTGAGGCAGTGAAGAAAATAGCCGACCTCGATATCCGATCCATCTCGCTTGCGGACACGGTCGGTGTCGCCGCCCCGGCTTTGATCAGCCGTGTGGTGAAATCGGTGAACGATGAATACGCCAGTTTCGACATCGGCGTGCACATGCACAGCACACGTAGCAACGCGTTAGCCAAAGTACTCGCTGCTTATGACGCTGGCTGCCGCCGATTTGATTCTGCGATCGGTGGGCTTGGCGGGTGCCCTTTCGCGCACGACGCGCTGGTTGGAAATATTTCGACAGAGAGCGTGATCGAGGCGCTTCAACAACGCGGCTTGGAGCTGCCGATCGGGAAATCGCTGGAGAATGTCCTGGCATTGAATTCGGATATCGCGTCCAAGTACGAATAAATAATCGGCTTGAAGCTTTGCCGCGCGCCTCCTGTTTCTAAAACCTGAAATCTATTTTATGCATCGCTTCTATATTTCACCCGAAAATTGGAACCCTGATGCGCTCGCGCTGACCGGATCGGAAGCGCACCATGCGCGCGGTGTCCTGCGCGCAAAGCGCCGCGAGAAACTTGTTCTCTTCAATGGATGCGGGCGCGAAATCACTGCGGAAATTGTGGATCTTACTGATGATGAAATCCGATTGCGGAAATTGCACGAAGCGGAAACGCCGCCGTTGCGCTGCCGGATCGTTCTGGGACAGGCGATCCCAAAAGGGAAAAACATGGAGCTGATCGTGCAGAAGGCGGTCGAGATTGGCGCAGCCGAGATTGCGCCGATCATTTCCGATCGGACCGTTGTGCAGGTCGATCCCGAAAGCGCCGCGCAAAAACAGGCGAAATGGCAGCAAATTGCGATTGAGGCGGCCAAGCAATGCGGGCAGAACTGGTTGCCGCGCGTGCACGCGCCGAGAAAACTCGCAAATTTTTTTGATGCTGTAGAGGCGGGCGCGTCGCCCGCAGAATCTCTAATGTCGCAGCCGACATCCGCCTTAGGCGGGCCACTACAGAAAGACATTGTCCGATTTGATCTTCGCTTGATCGGATCGCTCCAGCCCGACGCGCGACACTTGAAGAAAATCCTAGCGGATTATTCGAGCGAACATCCGCATCGTCCCCAGAGCGTACTGATGCTTGTCGGGCCGGAAGGCGATTTCACGCCTGCGGAACTTGCGCTCGCCCGCAGCCGCGGGTGCCGACCGATTACGTTGGGTCCCATTATTCTACGGGTGGAAACCGCCGCCATTTATTGCCTGAGTGTTCTCTCCTACGAATTGCTGATATAGCTCAGTCGATGCGCGCGCAGGGAATTTTGTCATTCCGAGCAGAGTCGAGGAATCTCTTATTGTTTCTTTTGATCGACAGCAACCCCGCTGCAGCGGGAGACTTCGCTCGATATGACACCTGGCAGTGCGCTGGGTAGCCGTCCTCAGCCGCAAAAGCGGGATCGGCGCGTGAGGACGCGCGCCTCTACAGCCGTTTAACGAATCTATTCTGCGATCGCCGCTTCGACGCCAGATTCTACGGGTAGAGCCGGCGCTGGCTCGGTCTCGTCTGCTGGGGCCCGCTGGATTGAAGCAATCGTAAATTCGGCCGCGCCGTGCTCGGTATTGAGGGAGACCGCCTCGCCCACTTTATGCCCGAGCAACGCCTGGCCGATGGCCGTTTGATATGAAATGATGTGCCGGTCCGGGTCGCCGTCCCACGCGCCCAGAATCGTGTAGGTTTCTTCTTTGTTCGTCTCGGCACTAAGCAACGTGACGATGGTGCCGATCGAAACGTGCGATGTGTCTACGTTCTCGAACGAAGTTCCGCGCGCGTTATGCAGCATTTGTTCGAGCTCGGCTTTACGTCGCATGAGCACGCTTTGCATTTGCTTGGCCGCTTTAAATTCAAAATTCTCACTAAGATCGCCATACGACCTTGCGAGCGCGATCTCTTTTGTATTCTGAGGAATTTTTGCTTTCACGAGCTCTTCGTATTCGGCCTTGCGCCTGTCCAGGCTGCTCCAGGAAACGATCAGCGCCGCGGTCTTTTCCTGCGGTTGTGCGCCTGTGATCATGCTTTCCAGTTCCGGATAGACTTTAACGATCCGGGCCAAAAGCGAGCGTTTAGTCAGCTCGTCAAATAGCGGGCTGAGTTGAAGCCGCCGCATCGCGTCGCGCGCGATTCCGATATCGCTGTTTGCAAATATCTGGCCGACCAATTGTCGGTCTTCCACCAGCGCGCGGTGCAGCTTGCTGGTGCGTCCGGGAGCGTTGTGTTGTTCGCGTTCGAGTGCGGCGAAAATCGCGCCAAGCAAATCCGGTGTAATGAGCTCGCTCCAGCACTCCCGTTCACTACACAGCCAGGCGAGCATCTCGCTTGTGGCGGAATGTTCGCGAATGCTGCGTTCCAACGTCGACTTTAGGTCGGCATGCTGTCCGGTTTCGGCCAGGATGCGCGATATCTGCGCGACCATGCGACCGTGACTCCCTTGCATTAATTGTAAGGCCCGCTCCGTCCATCGGGGACCGAGCGCGGACGGAAGCGATTGCAAAATTCTTTTCTCTTTTGCGGCCGACAATTTTGGCAAGATCGACGTCAAACGTTTCTCTTCCTCGAGAATTATTTTCGAAAGAGTCAGCCCGATGTGGGTTGTATGCAGTTGCGGGATCCGATCGAGCAAATCGTCACGTGCAAGGATCAACTCGAAAGCGAATTCGGGATGCATTTTCTGGTTGCGCGTCGCCATGTTTTCAATCATTGAGACGATTGGCTGCAGTTGTTTTTCAGGCTCTTTGAATTGCTGATGGGATCTTATGATCTGCTCGAGCGCCGCGATTTGTTCTTTTGGCCGCCGGGCCCTGTTGAAGGCGGCGATTAGCTCGTCCGTGTGCGAAACGCCTTCACCGCGGAGCTGGATTGGTTCTGTCTTTTTCGAGGGAATGGAAAAAACGCCACTCGCTTTGAGCAACTTTTTCGTCGATTCCCACCAGCGTTTCCATTCCGTCTCGCTGAAAACATCGCCAATCAACCATTCACCGATCTGCGCGCCGGTCGCCTGGCCATCAAGGCTTTCGATAATGTTTCGTACCACTGTTACAGGCTCTTCCCTAACGAGTTTTTTGATCGACGTCAGATCGTTCGCCTTGCGTGCGAGAAAATGCTCCGGCGCGAGCGGCGCAAGATTTTCCGCCGCGTACTGAACTTGCATGGGATGGGATTTCTTCCCAGCGAAATCGATCACGATCTGATTGAGCAGGAGGTTCCATTCGGCCACCCGCCCGAATCCCCAACTCTTGTGCAGACAAAACGTGCCCGGCTTCAACTTTTCGAGCTGCTCGGCGCCCTTCGCCGTGAGTTTTCCCGATTCAACAAGTTTTTGCAGTTCGGCGTCCATTTTCAGGGTCGCACATATTACGACGAACCGTCGAGATGGCGAGGCAAAAGTCTGTTGGGGTATGTGAACAATGTGAACCGTGCGATGCATGCGATGCAGCAATCGCGATCGGCGTAGGCGCAATTTGCGGTTGCCGCAAGCCTCCCCACATGAAAACCTCGCAGCGGTGTCGACGAGTATTTGGTTTTGGATCGCCTTTCACGTTGGCGTTTTTGTCGCGCTGACGATCGACCTTGTCAGCTTCAAGCGTCGCGATCGCGAATTGAGCATGCGCGCGGCGGGGCGGCGGACCGCCTTATGGGTGCTCGTGTCGCTCGGATTTAACGCTCTGGTCTGGCGTCTCAAAGGACCACAGCAGGGGCTCGATTTTCTCACCGGCTACCTCATCGAATACTCTCTGAGCGCCGATAACATTTTTGTTTTTGTATTGATTTTCGCCCATTTTGGTGTTCCTCCGCGCGCTCAACATCGCGTTTTGGTTTGGGGAATCGTCGGCGCACTCATCATGCGCGGAATCATGATCTTGTGTGGTATCGCGCTGGTGCAGCGGTTTCATTTCGTTCTTTATCTATTTGGCTTGTTCCTCCTCGTTACCGCGTTGCGGATGTTGTTTGGGAAACATCCGCCGCGCGAGTTTTCCGAGGGTTGGGTGATGCGGATGTGCCGCCGCATCTTTCCAATTACGCGCGAATTTTACGGCGAACACTTTAAGGTGCGCGTGGATGGCCGCTGGATGTTGACTCCACTCGCGCTGGCCATGATCGTGATCGAGATCACGGATCTGATTTTTGCGGTCGATTCCATTCCCGCGGTCTTCGCGATCACGCGCGACCCATTCATTGTTTATACTTCCAATATTTGCGCGATTCTCGGCTTGCGATCTCTCTACTTTCTGCTGGCCCGCATGATGGAGCGTTTCATTTACTTGCGAACCGGGCTCGCTTTCGTGCTCGGCTTTGTCGGGATCAAGATGATGGTCGCCGATCTATTTCACCTGCCCACCGGTGTGTCACTCGCTGTGATCGTTGTTATTCTCGCGGTCACGATCACTACCTCGATGATCGTCACGCAGAAACGGGCCGCGGTTGTGGATCGAAAATAAAGTGTTGCCCTGATGTATGGAAATCTGTTTAACTATTAGCGCCCTATGAAGAACCTGATTGTCATCACGTTAATGTTCGGGCTTGTGGGAGGTTCGTTCGGCGATATCCAGGATCCCCCGGCGAACGATTATGGGCCAACACGCAAACTCGGCCGTGGTCTCTCGAATTTTTTCCTTGCACCAACGGAGGTCTTCGTGACGGTCACGACGGTCAATACTTATGAAGGAAACGCCGCCGCTGCTGGTTACGGCGTCGTCCGCGGAGTCGGCCGCTCAGCCACAAGGCATGTGGCGGGTCTTATTGAAATTCTTCTCTGGCCGTTCCCGGCCTGGCGTGAAAGTTATTATCCGGTGCTTCCAAGCGATATTCCGTACATTCACGCCGGCTATTCGGAATTCCCGCCCGAGCTCGGCAACGAATCGAAATATCCTTACGTGCGCGATTATTAGGAAAAATAGAGTGCTCGCCTATCATCACTGACAGGCGTTTCGGGCTTGTCGCGACGAAGAAAAAGATAAGCTAGCCGCCTTCCGGTATTGACGCGCGTTCGGCGCCTACGTACAACGAAGGAGACGCGCTGAGGCGCGTCAGGCGATGCAATCGCGACGTTTTCCCACGCTCCCAGTCATTGGCATTGTAACCGTTGTCTACTTCATCGCCGGCAAGCTCGGCCTGAGTTTGGCATTCCTGCACGCGAGTGCATCGCCGGTGTGGCCTCCAGCGGGGATTGCACTCGCCGTGTTGTTGCTGTTCGGTTACCGCATCTGGCCGGCTATCTTCGTTGGCGCAGTTTTGGTCAACGTCACGACCGCAGGCAACGTCGCGACATCGTTTGCCATCGCCACGGGCAATACGCTCGAAGCTGTGTGTGGCGCGTGGCTGGTAAATCGGTTTGCCGGCGGCACCAGCGTCTTCGATCGCCCGCAGGGAGTTTTCAAATTCGCACTCGCGGCTGCCCTTAGCGCCATTATCAGTCCCGCGTTTGGTGTAACTAGTCTCGCCTTGGGTGGTTTTGCCGAGTGGGCCAATTATGGCGCGATTTGGCTGACGTGGTGGCTCGGGGACACAACGGGCGATCTTCTTGTCGCTCCACTAATTATTCTCTGGGGTGTCGCATCAAAGCGGCCTTGGAACAAGAAGCAAGCCATTGAAGTGGGCATCCTTCTGTTGTTGTTGATTGTCCTTAGCGAAGCTGTCTTCGGCGGATGGCTTACAATTTCAACCAGGAATTATCCGATCGCCTTCATTTGCGGGCCGATTGTGATTTGGACGGCGTTCCGCTTTACACAGCGCGAAACGGCGACGGGTATCTTCATTCTCTCAGCCATCGCCATACTGGGCACACTGCGTGGTTTTGGGCCATTCCTCGCGGAGACGGGGAACCAGTCGCTTCTCGGCCTGCAGTCTTGGACGGCTGTCCTCACGATCACCGCCATGGCGCTTTCCGCCGGCATGGCGGAACGACGGCGGGCCGAGGAAGCGCTCCAGCAACAAAAGGCTGTCATCGAAACGGCTAACCGAACCAAGGATCATTTCCTGGCCATGCTTTCGCACGAATTACGCACACCACTCACGCCGGTCATCTCGACATTGGAAGCGCTCGAGACGGAGCCAGCGCAAAGTGAAGACGCCAAGACGGCCCTGGCTATGATCCGCCGCAATATCGAGCTTGAAACTCAACTGATCGATGACCTGCTCGACTTTACACGGATCGCGAAAGACAAATTGCAACTGAGATTCGCTCCAATCGATGCGCATCTCGCAATCTCGAACGTGGTCGAAATTTGCCGCGCCGAAGCTAATTCCAAAAATCTTCGCGTGCATCTCAATTTGCGCGCGAACACGCACTGGGTGGCTGCGGACGCAGCGAAGTTCCAACAGATCATCTGGAATCTCCTGAAAAACGCGATCAAATTCACGCCGGAAGACGGCGAGATTGCCATCTCGTCTTCAAATCCATCGCCGGAGGTTCTGAAAATCAGCGTGCGTGACACGGGTGTCGGCGTGGAGCCCGAAGTCATGCAACGAATTTTTGATCCATTCGAGCAAGGAAACCGCTCATTTGAGCGCCGGTTCGGTGGATTAGGCCTCGGTTTGGCGATTTCAAAATCTCTCGCGCAGGCGCATGGTGGCACGCTCACTGCCCAAAGTGAAGGGCGCAGCCGCGGATCGACATTCCTATTGTCGCTCCAAACGATCTCGCCGGCTGAAGCGTTGACCGTTCCTGCCAGCACCAGCGAAGAGACTTCGCGGCAAGGTTTGAAGATTTTGCTCGTCGACGACCATCAGGACACATGCGCTGCTCTGGAAAAATTACTCGTCCGCCGCGGGCATCTCGTGGCGGCAACGCACGACGTGCGCTCAGCGTTGGAGACCGCGGTGCGCAATCAGTTCGATCTTCTCATTAGCGACGTGGCGCTGCCCGACGGCACTGGCATGGAACTGATGATGCAATTGCGCGCGATCTCCGGCATCCCAGGAATTGCCATCAGCGGTTTCGGCAACAACGGCGACATCGAAAGAAGTTTGCAGGCAGGTTTTTCCGAGCATCTGATCAAGCCGGTGAAGCTCGAAAAACTCGAAGCCGCCATCGAACGCACACTTGGAGCAGGAGTTGTTTCGAGCTGAATTACTAAACGCAGTCTAGTGGACGCGAGAAACTCGAACATCTCCACCCCCGGCGATGTACATGCGGTAGCCAATCTGCCCTTTAACAATGATCACCGGCGGGGAATCGACCTTCGGAAAGTACCGGCTATCAGGCTGCGATTGCGCCCATCGTTGACCGTTCTCCAACGTGAAAACGGTGCTGCCACTATAACCGGTGAATGGGCCGACAATCCGGCTCTGAATGATTTCAGGCGGAGTCACCTTGCGTTCTTTTACCGCGCGATCGACTGCCTTTTCCGCAGCCACCTGGTTACTCGAAGCAACAAAACGCCGGATGAATTCATCCAATCGCGCGCGCTCTTCTGGAGTCAGTTTTTGTAAACCGGCTGCCTCATAATCCTGCGGCGACATCGCCTTTTGCACACCGGAAAATTCGGTGCCCTGTGCCCAGGCGGGAATTGGCGAGAGAACACATGAGGCGAGAAACAACAGCACGATGATCAACATTTTTTTCATATTCGGCATATTCGAAAACACTGTTAGTCGACTAAGAGGGTCGAAGAAAGTCAAAGGCAAAAGCGGCCGGCGCGAATTTTTTGGAAATAATTAGGGAATCGACTTCGTGACTCGCGCAGCCGACCGTAGCCTGTGGATTCGCGCGAGCTGAAAATTGTGGACATCGCTTTTGGCGGAAAGGGCGTCGCGCGCCAAAACGGGAAAGCCGTATTTGTTCCTTACACGATTGAAGGTGAGACGGTCTCGACCGAAATCGTGCGCGAAAAGAAACAATTCGCGGAGGCGGACCTTGTTGGGGTCAAAGAAAGTTCCCCGTATCGGGTTACGCCGGAGTGCCCATATTTTGGCCGTTGCGGCGGCTGCGCTTATCAACATATCGATTACGAACATCAGCTCGCGATTAAATGGCGGCAGGTGCGCGATGTTCTCCAGCGAATCGGCAAATTAAAGGATGTTCCGATCCGGCCGATCATCCCATCGCCCGAGCAGTACGGATATCGCAATCGGATTACCGTTCACGCGGAGGATGGCGTGATCGGATTTTTCCGGCGCGATTCCCATCGCCTGATCGACATCGAGCGTTGCCCGATTTCGCGCGACGAAGTCAATCGCGCATTGGCGGAATTGCGCGGACGACAACATTTGCGCGATGGACATTACACACTGCGCGCCGCGGCAAGCCCGCGAGTTTTTTCTCAAACAAACGACGCGGTCGCAAGTGCGTTGCGTGATTTGATCGACACTCTGGTTGGGCCGAATCAACAACTCCTGATCGACGCCTATTGTGGCGCTGGATTTTTTGCGAAGCGATTGCTGGACAAATTCGAGCTTGTGATTGGAATCGATTGGGACCGATTTGCAATTGAAGAGGCAAGGAAAAATGCGACGGCTAAGGAAACTTATATTGCCGGTGATGTGGATGTCGAATTGCAACAAGTGAGGA
>JBIOVE010000190.1:0-6191 GCA_044867565.1 Candidatus Udaeobacter sp.
TGTGAACATCAAAGTCGATCGCGAAGAACGACCGGACATCGATCAGGTTTACATGACGTTTGTGCAGGCGACGACCGGCAGCGGTGGCTGGCCGATGACCGTGTTTCTCACCCCCGACTTAAAACCGTTCTTCGGCGGCACCTATTTTCCGCCCGAGGACAAGTGGGGCCAGCCTGGCTTGACCAGGGTGCTTGAAAAGATCGTCGGTGCGTGGAAGACAGATTGCGAGCACATCGTTGCCGGCTCAGACAAAATCGTGCGCGCTCTGCAAAGCGCGACCGAACAATCGGGCGGTTCGGATAAGCTGAGCGAAAACATTCGCGGCAAAGCTTATGAGCAATTTGCGTCGCAGTTTGACGCGAAATACGGAGGCTTTGGCGGCGCGCCAAAATTCCCGCGGCCGGTCACGTTCAATTTTCTCTATGACGTGTACAGCGCCGCGCCAGACTCAAAAGACGGCAAGCACGCGCTCGAAATGTCGATCTTCACTCTGCGCAAAATGGCTGAGGGCGGTATCCACGACCATGTCGGCGGCGGCTTTCATCGCTACTCGACCGACAAGGTCTGGCACGTGCCGCACTTCGAAAAAATGCTCTACGATCAGGCGCAACTTGCGTTGGCCTATTTGAATGCTTTCCAGATCACACGCGAGCCGTTGTTCGAAAAAACTGCGCGCGACATTCTCGATTACGTCCGTCGCGACATGGCGGACAAGGACGGCGGCTTTTATTCCGCGGAGGATGCTGACAGCCTGCTTGTCGCGGGCAGACCCGAACATGCTGAGGGCGCATTCTACGTCTGGTCGAAGGGGGATATTGATCGGCTGCTCGGACCCGATCGCGCGAAAATTTTCGACTACTACTATGGTGTGGAGCTGAATGGCAATGCGCCGGAGGATCCGCAGGGCGAGTTCAAGAATAAGAACATTCTGATCCAACGCCATAATGTCACGGAGACCACGGAGAAGGTTGGCCTAACAAAGGAGAAAACCGAGCAGCTACTCGCCGAAAGCCGCAAACTGCTTTTCGATGCGCGCGTCAAACGTCCGCGTCCTCATCTTGATGACAAGATCGTGACGGCGTGGAACGGGCTTATGATTTCCGCTTTCGCCCGCGCGTACCAGGTACTGGACGATCCAGCCTATTTGGAAGCGGCGAATAAGGCGGCCGATTTCCTGAAACAAAAGCTCTACCGCGCGGACACGAACACGTTGCTGCGAAGCTTTCGCCAGGGTGCAAGCGAGGTGAATGGATTTGCGAGCGATTACGCGTTCCTCGTGCAGGGGCTGCTCGATCTCTACGAGGCTTCTTTCGATACGGGCCGGCTCGAGTGGGCGATGAAATTGCAGCAACGGCAGGACGAATTGTTTCGCGATACAAAACAGGGCGGCTATTTCATGACCACCGGCGCCGATGCCGATGTGCTGTTACGCATGAAGGAAGCCGATGACATGGCGGAGCCATCGGCGAACTCCATCACGGCGCTAAACCTTCTGCGCATCGGTTACATGCTCGATCAAAACGACGCGCGGCAACGTGCGGAAGGAACGCTCAAGGCTTTTGCAAAACAACTTGAAGGCGCGCCGTCCTCGATGCCGCAAATGCTAGTTGCGTTGTCCTGGTCACGGTCCAAACCGAAGCAGGTTGTGATCGCGGGCAAACCGGATGACGCCGCGACGAAAGCGATGCTGCGTGAGGTGCATCGGCATTTCGTGCCGCATCGGGTACTCATTCTTGCCGACGGCGGCGCAGGTCAGCAGTTTTTCGGCGACCGAGTCGAATTCATGAAAAGCGTGACGAAGATCGACGATCAACCGACTGCCTACGTCTGCGAGAATTTCGTGTGCCAGCTTCCCACCACTGATTTGAAAACCGTCGCCAATCTATTAACGCGCTCCCCGAGCAACAAAGCCGAAATCTTGCGATGAGTTTTCTGCGTTCGCTGAAGCCTGACGCCGGGTTGCTGCAAATCTTTCAAGCCTTTCCGGAAGCCGCGCGGCCTTTGCTGGAATACCACGAAGTTCTGTTGCGCGGCGAATCGCCCTTTAGCGTGGGCGAGCGCGAACTCATCGCTGCCTATGTATCGGGTCTGAATAACTGCAACTATTGCCGCGCCGTTCATTCGCAAACAGCTGCTGCGCTCGGGATTGATGCGAACATCGTGACGGATCTGCTGACGAACTCCCGGGACGAAGATGTTCGCCACAGGGCGAATCCGTCCGAATGGCAGATCGATCTTCGCATGTGGCCGGTGCTAGCTTTCGTGCAGAAGTTGACTCTTTCGCCGGGCAAAATCACGGCCGCAGACGTCGATGGAATTTTTGCTGCGGGCTGGGATGACCAAGCGGTTCACAATGCAGTGGCCATCTGCGCGCTTTTTAATTTGATGAACCGGCTCGTGAATGGGCTCGGCATTGAGGGGTCGGAAGCTTACGCGAAACTCGCAGCACAACGCCTTGCGGAGGGCGGCTACGCGCAGCTGCTGGAGTTTCTCCCTGCCTCAAAATAGAAAGCTGGAATATCGGCCGCTTCCCGCGACTCTTACGTTCGTGATTGCTGCTGCCGTAGAGCTAGCTCGATATGAGTGAGATCGATTTTCAACAATTGGTGGATCAACAATACGCGCCGCTGTTTCGTTTTGCACTCGGCCTTGCGAAATCGGAAGCCGACGCGGCGGACTTGACGCAACAGACATTTTTTCTTTGGGCTTCGAAGGGACACCAACTGCGCGACCGCTCGAAAGCAAAGTCATGGCTATTTACCACGCTCTATCGCGAATTCCTAGGACGCCGCCGACATGAGGTTCGTTTTCCAAAGGTCGAGCTGGATGATGTGCGGGAAGAGGAGATGTCAATCCTGCCCAATGTGAATGCGCTCGACAGCGCATCGGTTTTGGAAGCTTTATGCGAAGTGGAAGAGCCGTTTCGCGCGCCACTCACACTCTTTTATCTGGAACAATTCTCGTATCAGGAAATCGCAGATATGCTGGAGGTGCCGATCGGAACCGTGATGTCGCGCTTGTCGCGTGGCAAAGCGCAGTTGCGCCAGCGGCTGCTCTCGAAAGAGGAAACTCTTGGGAATAAAGTCGTCTCCTTTGAATCGCAGAAGAGTGGGGAATCACATGGATAATCGAGAAGCCAAATTCATTTTGGGTGCGTATCGGCCCGGCGGCCAAGACGCGACCGATTCGTGTTTTGCTGAAGCGCTTGAGCAGACGCGGCGTGACCCCCTGTTGGAGCGATGGTTCCGCGAGTCAGTTGTATTCGACGCCACCGTAGCGGGGAAATTGTCGGCCGTTTCAGCACCGGCCGGACTGCGCGAAAGCATTCTCGCCGGCGCAAAGGTCAGCCGGGTGCCGCACTGGAAGAATCGATTGCGGAAGTGGGCAGTCGCAGCCGCGCTGATTTTAAGCGCAACTCTGGGAAGTTTGATCTGGCACAACGTGCGTCCGGCGCATCTGGTCGGCTGGCAGAACGCTGCACTCGATGTCATTTCGTCGTTGGTCAAAAATGAAACGAGCTTCGACGCCCAATCCCGTACCGTGGGCGATCTGGTCGATTGGTTGCGTGTCAACCATGCGCCGGCCGCGCAAAAATTGCCGAACCACCTCGGCAAACTGGCGAGTATCGGCTGCAAAGCGTTTTCCTGGGATGGCAGACGTGTCTCGGTGATGTGCTTCATGCGGCCAGACGGCGGACTCATTCACCTGGTTGCGACAGCAGCAACACCGGCGACTGATCATCTCGCGAAAGCGAAACCGGCGTTGCTGCGACAAGGAGAGTGGACGACCGCAACCTGGCGCGAGGGTGACATGATCTATATGCTGGCACTGGAAGGCTCGCCCGATCAGCTGCGACCTTACCTTTCGTAACGTTCGGATGAGGACGGCAATTGCGCGCGCCATCGCTGTTTTGATCACTGGCGAGATGTTCGCTCTCTCCCTGCCGGCGGAGGAGAAATCGCCTCCGAAGCTTGACCATATTCTTCTGGAAGTAGCGGACCTGAAAAAGTCGATCGCTTTCTACCACGATTTTCTTGGCCTGGAAGTCAAATCGCAGAGCAGGGATTTTGTGATGTTGCAATCAGGAAACGTGGGCGTGTTTCTTTCCAGCACTCACTGGAATTGGGATGAAAAGCGTCCCACCAATACCCGTCCGGGGTGGGGGATGTACCCGCACTTCGAGGTTATCGATGTTGCGGCCATGGTGGAGCGGGCGCGCAAAGCCGGATACAAGATTGCTCAGGAACCGCGCAAATACGATTGGGGAACGGAGGCCTTTGTCGCTGACCCGGACGGCTACGTTTGGGCGCTGGTCAGCCCGCCAAAATAGAAACCGTGACCAAAGTTTCGATTCTTCTCATAATGTTAGGGCTGGTCGGCGCCGGCGTGGCGCACGCGCAAAATCAAATCGGCGGAAATGTCGATGTGCCCTCCGGCATTAACCACTACGATTACGATCGCTTATTGAAAAAATACGTGAACGAGCAGGGACTGGTGAGCTACGGGGCATGGAAACAAAGCGCGGCGGACGTTTCCGCGCTTGATGATTACCTGAAACAGTTTGCGCCGAAGCCAGACACTCCAGCGCAGGGCAACGAGAAAGCGGCCGCGCTCGTCAATGCCTATAATGCTTTCATGCTACATTGGATTTTGTCCAACTACCCGACGGAGAGCGTTTGGCAGTTAAAGGATTCGTTCTCCGGCAAACGCAACGAGATCGGCGGCCACAAAGTTTCGCTGGATGACATCGAACACGAAGCGTTGCGGCCATTGATTGGTTATCGTGCGCATGCCGTGCTGGTTTGCGCAGCGCGAAGTTGTCCACCGCTCCAGCGCTTCGCCTACACGGGCGACAAATTCGAAGAGCAGGACGACCACGCGTTTCGCGCCTGGCTCGCGCGCGAGGACCTGAACAGGTTTTCGCCGAACGAGAAAAAAGTGGAAATCTCCGCCGTCTTCAAATGGTTCGACGAGGATTTCGCCAAGGCAGGCGGGGTGTCAGAAATTCTCGGCCGCTACGCACCGCAATCAGTGCGTGAATTTGCCGTCAGCGGCAAATACACCATCAAATACATTCCGTACAACTGGGGACTCAACGATCAGGGACCGCATGGACGCAACTACAGCCAGGCGCAACGACTCTTCGACAACGTCTTTAAGTGAATTTGCTTCCTACGTTGTAGGGGAAGCGGTTCGCTTCCCTGGGGGATGCTAACAGCATCCCTACAGCGCTCCGACTCATTCGAAAAACGCCTCCTTGTGCGGGCGCAGATCGATTTCCAAGCTCCATGCGCTGGGATCTTGCTGGATGAGATGCCAGTAGGCATCGGCGATCGCTTCGGGCTGGAGGAGGGGATCTTTGGCGGAAGGCTTGTAGGTCTTTCGGACCTTTCGGGTGTCGATCACGCCGTCGATAATAACGTGCGCAACATGGATGCCTTTGGGCCAGAGCTCGACCGCCAGCGATTGCGCCAGGCCGCGCACGGCAAACTTTGCGCTGCTGAATGCAACCGCTCCGCCGCGGCCGCGGACGGAGGAAGTTGCACCGGTAAAAATGATCGCGCCGGTGCGGCGCTTGAGCATATCCGGCGCGGCTTCTTGCGCGCAGAGGAATGCGCCGAATACGGCTGTGCGCCAGGAACGCTCGAATTGCTCCGGGGAAGTCTTTTCCAAGTGTCCGCCGAGCGAACCGCTCGCATGCGCGATGAGAACCTCAACTGGGCCGAGGCGTTCGCGTACTTTGCGAAAACCTGCTGCGACCTGTTTCGGGGCCGAGATATCTGTTGGAATTGCGAGCGACTGTGACCCTAGCTCAGCGGCAAGTTTGCTGATGAACGTAGACGAACGAGCGAACATGCCTACGTGACAGCCTTCGTCCACTAGCTTCCTCACGAGTACCGCTCCGAGTCCGGGACCGACTCCGGCCACAATCGCCACCCGTTCATGCGTTTTGTCAGTCATATCGTTTTCATTCGCATTTACAGTGAGATTTATCCTTGCAAACAGTTTCGATGGGGCAAGCGGAGCGCATGCCCTACAATGGCCTTGGCGAGATTACTCCGCGAGCTTTTCCGCTGGTCGTGGCGCGCGCTCTGGCTCTTCACCAGTCGGCAAACGCCATTCGCGCTGTTTGCCAAATGGTAGTGCGAAGAGTTTCCCGAGGGTGAGCTCCTGTTCCTCGCGGTACGCAG
>JBIOVE010000191.1:0-18965 GCA_044867565.1 Candidatus Udaeobacter sp.
GCCGCTCGAAATCGTTTATTTGATCGTAGCGCTTCGACCAAACTTTTTCCGGCACGAGATTGTGCACCCTTGCCACCAGAACGTCTTCATAATGGGAACGATTGAAAATGGCGACCGCGCCTTTAGCCGGCACATGCGGGTGCACGCGCCAGAGAAAATCGTGGGCGAGTTCTTTCGCCGTCGGTTGCTTGAAATTAACTGAAATGCAACCTGACGGATTCATGCCCGTCAAAACGTGGCGGACCACGCCGTCTTTGCCCGCCGCGTCGAGTCCCTGCAATGCAACGAGAAGTGAATGCTTATTTTCCGCATACATCAGGTACTGGAGCTCCTCCATTTTCTGCAGGTTCCCCTGAATCTCAGGCAGGGCTGACTGGCGAGACTCGTGTTTGCCGTGATAGGCGGGGTCGAAATGTTTCAGCCGGATCCTGGAATCTGGCTCGACGATAAGTTTTTTCAGATAATTGGACATGGTTGTTCTCCTCCCTTTTCAGTCTTTATCGCAGCGCCTCTGGCTGGCCCGCCATGGGAACCCGGAGCGACTGGAAGAGAGATTTTTTCCACGACCGGACGGGATCCAGAATTCCATAAAGCCCGAGTTTCATGACGTCCTGGACCACCATCCAGGCCAGGTTATAGGCCCAAACAAAACCGATGATTCGCCAGGGCAGTGATGGCACCAGCCAGCCCTGGCTGCACATCAGCACCGCAGCGATTTGAGTCGCGACGATGGCGAAGAAAAGCTTGGAGTTCGGATACGGTGGCTTCCAACAAGCTCTCCGGGTGCGAGTCACGAATAACATGAGGTGGCCACCGGCGACTAGCTGCAAGAACATCATGGTTTGCAACTGTGGATGATCCAGATGGTGAAGGGTGTCGCCGAGGTAAAGCAGACCAAAGCTTTGAATAACTCCAAGTAATCCCAGCACCGACGAAATGACCAGCACCCGGTCCAATTCCCATTTCACGGGTTCAGGCGGCACGCTGGCGTTGTCGAAGGCGATCGTCATAATGGGCACATCGTCCAGAAGAGCGAGTGCGATCAGCATGATCGCGGTGAGAGGAAAGAAATGGTAGTAGATCGACGCCAGCACGACAAACACCATGATGGCGATGGTCATGGCGATTCGATACAAGACATAACTCGTCATCCTCTCGAAGATGCGCCTAGCTTCCGCGATCCCTTCGATAATGACCGACAGGCCGGGTGCGGTCAGAATTAAGGCTGCTGCCGCGCGAGCTGCCTCGGTCGCGCCGGAAACGGCGATGCCGACATCCGCTTGTTTTAAGGCGGGAGCATCGTTAACGCCGTCTCCGGTCATCCCGACGATGTGGCCATTTTCCTGCAATATTTTTACGATGGCGTACTTGTGCTCAGGGAAGACCTGGGCGAAGCCATCGGCCTGATCGATTTTCTCGGCAGCATCCAATGGGATTTGTCCTTTTGTAACGTCGCCAGGAAAAAGTTCCGTAGCCGGCTGGATATTTCCGCCCATGTCGAGCTGCAATGAGATCTGCCGGGCGATGGCTACGTTGTCGCCGGTAACCATCTTCACCTGGACTCCGTATTCACGAGCCCGGGCGATGGTGCTCTTGGAATCAGGTCGAGGTGGATCCAGCAGCGGAAGAATTCCCAGGAAGGCCCAAGGACCGTCGCCCTCGGCATCAGCAACACCGATAGCGCGGTAGCCTCGACTGGCGAAACCGTTCACCGCCTGCTCTGCTTTCTCCAGGTCAACGCCGGAGAGCTTCGCCAGCCCGAGAATCACTTGCGGCGCGCCTTTGGTCACGCGAAAGACTTTGCCAGAGGCATCCTTGATCGTGGCCTCTGTCCGTTTGCCGACCGGATCGAAGGGGACGTATTTTTCCTGTTGATAGCTCTTAAGGACGGATGGGTCCTTGAGACCAGCCATTATCGCGAGATCGATCGGATCGTTATCCGCGGCGCGCGAAGCCAGCGATGCCATCAGAATCAATGTTGGGGCATCGGTTCCAGACCAGGGCTCGGCTTCACCGAGGGTCAACTTGTTCTGCGTCAAAGTGCCGGTCTTATCGGAACAGAGAACGTCGACGCCCGCCAATTCCTCGATCGACTCCAATCGAGAGACGATTGCCTTGCTTCTGGCAAGCATTCGAGCGCCCAGAGCCATGGTCACCGAGAGTACCGCCGGCATGGCTACGGGCACCGATGCCACCAGAAGAATGAGAACAATTTCGGCGAGCCGTAACAAGACCGCCCGGTCGTAGTGTCCGCGCATGTCGAAAAGACGACTGGCCACCAGAATCACGACCAGGACCAGCGCCAGGATAATCAGAAAGTTGCCGATCTTCATCACGGCTTTCTGGAAGTGCGAGACGTTTCCGGCGCCAGCCACTAATTTCGCCGTGCGACCAAAAAAAGTATTTCCACCGGTCGCGGTGATTACGGCGATCATTTCTCCCTGTTTGACGATGGAACCTGAGTACGCGTCCTCCCCCGATTTCTTGCTGACCGGTAAGGATTCTCCCGTCAGCGCGGATTGGTCGATGCTGATGTAGTCCCCTTCGATGAGCTTGCAGTCGGCGGGAACAACGTCCCCCAGGTACAACCGAATGATATCTCCGGGTACCAATGTGCGCGCATCGACTTCTTCCCATTTTCCACCACGCAGCGCGCGCGCTTTTAGCGCCAGGGAGTTTTTCAGTGCGTCAAGCGCATTGGACGCCTCGTGTTCTTCCCAAAATCCCAATAGGGCGTTGAACAACAGAAGTGAGGTGATGATCGCAAAATCGCCCCAATCCCCTACGATAAAGGCCATCAGCGCGGCGGCCTCAATCATCCAGGGTATGGGCCCCCAGAAATAAGCGACGAAGGTGGATAGCGCGCTTTTCTTTTCTTCCGCCAACGCATTTGGCCCGTACGTATTGAGACGTGCTTGTAGATCAGCTGGATTTAAACCGGTCTCGGGATCGACGCCCAACTTCGTCAGAATTTCGGCGACGGTGGGACTGGTGGACCCGGTAACATCTAGCGTTGGCATGAATAATTCCTCGGCTCACTTGGTTGAAGACTAGTGATAACTTGAGGAATCATTCCAAGACTAGAAAAAAAGGCGTTGGAGATCTAGTGAGCTCCGACTGAAGAGCCGGCGCTACTCGTGGGTTTTTCTTTCGCTTCACTCCTCGTCTGGAAAGCCACAGGTTGATTAACGCCGAAAGCGTTCGGGGCTCGTGATCTGGCGCGAACGAAACGCGCATACGCGCTGTTTTCGACGTATGGATCCTGATCGGCAGTGACTGCGCTCCACCGGAGATGTCCAAAATGCCGCCAGCAATCGAGAACGATTCCGCTCTGGAATGGTTGTCCTTTGGCGGTAACAACAATGCAGTTGTTCTCGCGCCAGTTGCTGACATTCGCTTCCCCCCAATGAAGTTCGAGACTCGTGAGTTTCAATGCGTCGAGACTGTGGAGCAGGTCCTCCGCCCATTGGTAACAGAAACCGCGCTTCTTAATGCCGTGGTACACGAGGAAGTTATTAAAAATTGGCGTGCCGAACATGGGGTACTGTTTCCTGAGTTGGTTAACAGTAGCGTAAGCGCATTGTGCCAGCAGCCTTGCTTCTTGCTGGCGCACTTTTGGCGAAAGCGCCGCGATCTGGCTCGCCAATGCTCGCATCGCTGGCAGATCCCGACTCGGCACCTCGAACGAGACTGTGCGCTGTGTGGGGTCAGCGGCGACGGCGCCTGTCCAAGCCACCAAAATCGCCGCAACAATCGGGAAACCACTCCGCACGCGAATTCGCGAAGCGCACCCGCGTGTCAAACACAGTATTGTTTTTGCGTTGTCGATGTAATCTGTCGTCGCCACGTTACACAATGTCTTCGGTAAAACGCTTCCGTTCGTGTTTCGTGAAGAGAATCAGCTAGGGGTTCCAAGTTGACAAACACGAGTTTGCCCATGCCTGATTTTCGCGTAAGTCTGAACGCTTTCGTATGCCCGATCGAGCTTATCTCCATCCGATTGATCCGGAACTGAACCCTGGCGCACGCAATGCCATCGATGTCTGCCTGCGACTGAAACCGCAGGAGCGAATCACGATCATCACCGATGCCGCGACGCGCGAAATCGCAGCAGCGCTCCAGGAGGAAGTGGAGCGCGTTGGTTCAGATTACAGCCTCTTCGTGCTCGAGCATCACGCGCGGCGTCCACTCGCGTACATGCCCGAAATCATTCTCGATGATCTGGCGCTCTCGCAGGTGTCGATCTTCGCGGCACAAACACAGCCGGGCGAGCTCACCGCCCGGACGCAAATGACCAGCGTGGTCAATAATCACAAAATCCGGCACGGCCACATGGTGAACATTAACCGCGAAATCATGCTGGAAGGAATGCGCGCCGATTTTTGCGCGATCGATGAGCTCAGCCAGCGCCTGGTTGAGCGCGCTCGACAAGCTGAGCGCATCACCTGCAAAACGCCACACGGCACTGAATTTGAAGCGGAGCTTTCGCCAAAACTCAGGTGGCTCAAGACCAGCGGGATCATCACGCGTGACAAATGGGGCAACCTTCCCGGCGGCGAAATTTTCACCGCGCCGATGAATACTAACGGCGTCTTCGTGGTTGACGGTGTGGTGGGCGATTATTTGTGCGAGCGCTTCGGCGATCTGGAATCCAATCCGCTCACGATTGAGGTGGAAAACAATCGCATCCGATCGTTGCGGTCCGAGAATAAGGACTTGCGCGACGAATTTCGCGCTTACACCAGCACCGATGAAAACAGCAACCGCGTCGGCGAATTCGCGATCGGCACAAACACGGCTTGCACCCACGTCATCGGACACATTTTGCAGGATGAAAAGATTCCGGGAGTCCATATCGCTTTCGGTCATCCCTATGCCGAACACACCGGCGCAAACTGGGTTTCCAAAACGCACATCGACTGCGTCGGCCGCGATTTCGACATCTGGTTCGACGGCGAACCAGTGATGCAAGAGGGCAGATTTTTGATATAATGCGGACATGATTGACGAGATTCGCAAGCGACTGCAGCGCGTGCCGTTCGTTCCGTTCTCTGTTCGCACATCTGACGGTCACGAGTATTCAGTTCCTACAGTCGATCACGCCTTCATCACGCCGCGCGGTAATCGTGTCATCGTTGTGGATGACGAGGGCACTACAGCCATCCTTGGCCCGCTCCACATCAACAGCGTGGTCGAACAGCCAAACGGCGAGTAGCCTGTAGCGGATCGACATTGTGGATCCGCAACTGCGTTCCCGGTTCAACGCCGACTTCACGCCGGAGAAGTATGCGGCGCTGGTGCGCTGCGTAAACGAAAGCGAAAAGTGGCCGGCAGATTTTCGGATTTCGGAAACACCGATTTTTTTGACGCATGAGTTTACCGATGAAGTCACGCGGGCCGCGACTACGATTGTCAATCTCACGCGCACGGCGGAATTCGCGCGGCATGCGAAATCGGCGATCCCTAAAGATTTAGAGATGCCGAATGAATCAGCGCATCCGAATTTTCTCGTGGTCGACTTCGCGATTTGCGCCGAGGACGACCGGCTCGCCCCGCGACTAATTGAACTGCAAGCGTTCCCTAGCCTGTTCGGCTTCCAATTGCTGCTACTGCATTGCATGCGCAAGGCGTATCCAGCGATTCCGCGAAATTGGACATCGTCATTCGGCGGAATCAAGGACGAGCCTTATGTCGAACTCTTGCGACGCACGATCCTTGCCAATTCCAATCCGGAAAATGTGATCCTGCTGGAAATCGAGCCGGAAAAACAAAAGACGCGCGTTGATTTCGCGGCCACGGAAACATTGCTCGGCATCCGACCCGTTTGCGTGACTAAAGTAAAAAAACGCGGACGCCAGTTATTTTACAACCACGAGGGACGAGAATCGCGAATCGAGCGGATTTATAATCGCGTGATCTTCGACGAACTCATTCGCCGGCCCGATCTGAACCTGCCGTTTCGGTTTCAAGATAATCTCGATGTGAAATGGATCGGCCACCCGAACTGGTATTTCCGGATTAGCAAACATTCGCTGCCGTTCCTGAAAACCGAGCACACAACTCAGGCCTTTTTTGCGGATGAATTTCCGAGCGACGACAAGATCGCCAATTACGTCTTAAAGCCGCTTTATTCGTTTGCCGGGCACGGCGTGGACATGGATCTTACCCGCAAAAAAATCGCCGAGCTGAAAAATCCGCATGAATGGATTTTGCAGAAGAAAGTCGATTACGCCGCATTCGTTCCGACAGTCGATGGGCTGCGATCGAAAGCAGAAATCCGGATGATGTTTCTCTGGCCGGAGAACGACCGCGATCCCACTTTGGTGAACAACCTTGTGCGAATGAGCCAGGGTAAAATGATGGGTGTCGATTTCAACATCGATAAAACCTGGGTCGGCGCCAGCATTGCACTGCACGAAGGCCCGAGAGAGTTAAAACCTTAAAAAGGTTACAAGGTTACGATGGACAAACTACCAACCGTTTTAACGTTGTAACGCTTTTAACTTCTTAACGGTTGGTCAGCGTTCATTGCGGTTCCGGCACAGTCACTCCCGATTTCACATCCACATTGTGAAACGCCGCAATTTTCCATTCGCCCCCTTCCTTCACGAGCACCTGCAACAACCGCGTTTGGAGCCGTCCCTTCGTATCGGCACTCGTGCCGGGAAGAAGTTTCTGTAAGCCTGTAATCGTTTGCAGGGTCTCCACAACGGCGACGTCCGGACGAACGAACTTGATCGAAACAACGTCGGACTGTTTGGTGCTTCCGCGGTAAGCTCCGTTGAGTATTTCTTCATGTCTCTCCCGAAATGCTTCACGCCCCTTGAGGAACATCCCCAAAATATTCGTGAATGTGCCGTCCACAGCGAAATGCTGCGAGCAAGCCTTGGCATCCCCTTTATTCCACGCAGTCACTTCCTCCTGCAAGATGTTCCGAATTGCCGCTTCGGACCCACCCTGCGCCCAGGACGTGGTAGCGATCAACATCACCGCGAGAATTGCCGTAATTTTCATGCTCGCCTATTAACATTTCTGCGCGGTACATCAATATCTGGTGAAAGGTTTGAAGCGGACGGTTTACGCCGGCTCAGTTGAAACCATCGCTTCGCCCGCGCCCTGCTCCAAAGCCTGTTCGACCGCGCGCCAGGCGAGCATGGCACACTTCACCCGTTGCGGAAATTTTCGCACGCCCTTCATCACGCCAAGATCACCCAATGTCTTTGGCGCGTCACTCGTTTCGTCCGTCACCAGGTCGTGAAATGCGCGTAGCATTTCCATTACTTCCGCTCGGTTTTTCCCCTTCAATTTCATGGTCATCAAAGAGGCGGACGCCTGGCTGATCGCGCAGCCGTGCCCGGTGAACTTGATATCTTTCAATCCTCCGCCGGCGTCGAACTTGACGCCAAGATGAATTTCATCGCCGCACGCCGGATTATCTCCATGCACCCGGACCGCTGCGTCAGCCAGCTCTCCAAAATTTCGGGGGCGCCGCGAATGATCGAGGATCACTTCCTGGTAAAGCTCTTCGATTTCTGTAGTCATGAAAAGAAACGCACGGCGGCGTGGAGGATCTCAATCATTCGATCGATTTCCTCCATCGTGTTGTAAAAGTAGAAGCTCGCGCGGGTTGTCCCCGACACACCGAACCGCCGCATCAGCGGCTGATTGCAATGATGACCGCCACGCATCGCCAACCCGTACTGATCGGCGAACGTTGTCAGATCATGCGGATGCGCGGCATCCATTACAAAGCCAACAAGCGCGCCTCGCTCTTCGGCTGGTCCGAAAATATGTATTCCGGGCAATTCCGTGAGACGCTCGGCTGCATAGCGAGCAAGGTGGGTGTCGTGCTCAAAAATTGCCGGGCGTCCGATCTGCTCGATGTAATCAATCGCTGCCGCGAGGCCGATTGCGCCGGCGATATTTGGTGTGCCGGCCTCAAATCGATGGGGCGCTTTCTTGAACGCGCTCTTTTGGAAGGTGACGCTCACGATCATTTCGCCGCCGCCGTGCCATGGCGGTATCGAATCCAGGATCTCCGCCCGTCCGTAAAGTGCGCCGATACCGGTCGGTCCACACATTTTGTGTCCGGAAAAAGCGAGGAAATCGCAGCCCCACTCGCGCACATCGATTGGCAAATGTCCCGCGCTTTGTGCCGCATCCACCAAAGTGAGCGCACCGACTGCGTGCGCTTTCTCGCAGAGATCACCGACTGGATTGATTGTGCCGAGCGAGTTCGAGATGTGCGTAAAGCCAAACAGTTTCACTTCGGGCGTAAGGAATGAAGCAAGCTGATCGAGACCGAGAGTGCCGTCATCGCGCACCGGCACAAAGCGCAGTCGCGCGCCTGTTCGTTCGGCTAACAACTGCCACGGCACCAAATTGCTGTGATGCTCCATTTCCGTGAGCAGGATCACGTCTCCTTCGCGGATAAATTTTCCGCCCCATGCCTGCGCGACCAAGTTGATGCTTTCGGTAGTTCCGCGCGTGAACACGATCTCGTCACCGCTCGCAGCGCCGATGTATTCTGCCACGCGCTGGCGCGATTTCTCGTAAGCTTCCGTCGCGCGCGAGCTCAGCACGTGCAGTCCACGATGCACATTTGCATTCTCGTGCTCGTAGTATCGTCGAAGCGCCCCGATGACGGCCCGCGGTTTCTGCGACGTTGCGGCGCTATCGAAATAGATTAGAGGGTGACCGTGCGCCTGTTCGCGCAGAATCGGGAAATCCTCGCGAATGGCCTTCCAGTCTATACCGCTGGTAGCGATCTTGTGCACACCATAATCTGCTCCACACGCCGCCACGCGCCACTTTAATCAGACACCGATCAACCTGTAGGGGAAGCGGCTCGCTTCGCGCGGGACGCTAACTCCGAAATTCTTCGCCCGCCACGGCGGGCAGGCTGAGCAGGCAGCGTCCCCTACAGATGATCGCTGCCTGCGATCATCTCAATGGCCTCAGCCGAGGTGCGCACCGGGACGATTTCGAACTCCATCAGATCTCGCCAATTGCTGAGCCATTTATCGAACAATGCGAAATCTTCTGTCTGCATGAGCTGCCAGCAAATTTTAAAATCGAGATCGATCCAACTCGAGACATATTCGAGACCTGCAGGCATCATGCGCCCTTTCTCGCGAAGACGCCGGTAAATCTCCGGCGCGACGCTTTCTTTGAAACGTTCGATCACCATGTAAAGCATATTGCGATTTTGCCGTCATTCCGAGCGAAGTCGAGGAATCCCGTTGCGTGACCCATTGGTTCTATCGCGGGATCCTTCGACTCCGCTTCGCTCCGCTCAGGATGACAAAATAGCGAGCTATTTTGCCAGTTCCTCGTTGACCTCAGCGAAGGCTTTGACGGCGGATTCCAAATCTTGGCGGGAATGTGCCGCCGAAACTTGCGTGCGGACGCGCGCGGTGCCGTGTGGCACGACTGGGTAAAAGAAGCCAATCACGTAAACCCCTTTTTCGAGCATGCGCGCGGAGAACTTTTGCGATTTGGCGGCGTCACCGATCATGATCGGCACGATCGGATGTGTGCCGGGCTTGATCGTCAGGGCGCGCTCCGTAAGCGCTGCGCGAAAATATTTTGTGTTCTCTTCGAGCTTGTCGCGCAATTCTGTCGAAGCACTTAGCAATTCGAGGGCTTTCAACGAGGCCGCGACAACAGGCGGCGCGATGGTGTTTGAAAACAAGTACGGACGCGATCGTTGCCGCAAAAGATCCACAATCTCTTTGCGACCGCTGGTGAAACCGCCGCTCGCGCCGCCCAGCGCTTTGCCGAGCGTGCCGGTAATGATGTCGACCTTGCCCATGACGCCGCGATATTCGTGCGTGCCGCGTCCGGTCTTGCCGAGGAAACCGGTCGCATGCGCGTCATCGATCATCGTGAGCGCGTCGTATTTTTCTGCAAGATCGACAACCTCCTTCAGGTTCGCGATCGTTCCGTCCATCGAGAAACAGCCGTCGGTGGCGATCAATCGAAAGCGGGCATCTTTCGCCGCAATCAATTGCGCTTCGAGATCGGCCATATCGTTGTGTTTGCAACGAAAGCGTTGCGCTTTGCACAGGCGGATGCCGTCGATAATGCTGGCGTGATTGAGTTCATCGCTGATCACCGCGTCCTTGTCGGTGAGCAGCGTTTCAAACAGACCGCCATTGGCGTCGAAACACGACGGATAAAGGATTGTGTCTTCGGTCTTAAGGAATTTCGTGAGAGCGGCTTCAAGCTCCTTGTGAATGTCCTGCGTGCCGCAAATAAAGCGGACGCTCGCCATGCCGAAACCGTGCGTGTCGAGTGCTTCTTTTGCGGCCGCGATGAGCGCAGGGTGATCTGCGAGACCGAGGTAATTGTTCGCGCACATGTTGAGCACGCGTTTGCCGCCAGCGATGGCAATGTGCGCATCCTGTGGGCTGGTGATGACTCGCTCGGTTTTGAAAAGACCTTGCGATTTAATCTCTTCGAGAGTCTGAGAAAGCTGTTGTTCGAATTCCGCGAGCATAATAATTCAACCGCAGATTACGCGGATTCCACGGATAGGAAAAGCAATCTGGGAGGAAAAATAAATTAGCCGTAGACGGACACCATCCTTCGCAGGGCCTACGGCTCGGCAGGCAGATTTTCGCCGACTCAGATGCGAGATCGCATCCTGGTTTCCTATCGGTGTTCGATCTGTCTAAATCGGTGGCAAAAAAGTCTTGAAAAAAGGCTTGCAAAGGCTTGTGAATAATTGTTAATAACTCCGGCGATCCACCTTGACCTACGCCAAGCGTCGTAACCTAGCCTTAGCCGTACTAGCGGCGTTCATCGCTATCGTCTTGCTTACTGCCTGCGGGACAACCCAGCGCGCACTGCCGCCCTACGAGCGCCCACTGGCGAAAACGGATTTTCAGAATGTGCGGACAACAGCATACACGCACACCGAATCGGATCATCGCGAATACGGTAATCGCAATGCGCTCGGCGGCGAATTGCGCGCAGCCGGTCCGCCAATTCATCGAGCCGAAGTAGCGCCGCGTGCGATTCCGGTGTACGAAGTTCCGCGCGCAATCCCAGTAGAGGAAACGGCTGAGACGGAAGTGCGGCGCGTTTCATATTCGCGTCAACCATTTTCTTCAGCGAGACGAACAACGACAACAGTCCGGACGAGGAAGGGAAAATCGACATCGTCTTCTCCAGCGCCGCCGATTTATGGGAGTGCCGCGGCCGATTGGTCGCGCTGGCCGGCGGGGACGATCTTCCGTATGCTTTCTACCGGCCAAGTCTATCGTGTGGACGATTACGGCTGGGCGCTTTCCGGGCGCAACACGATCGATCTTTACATGGCGAATCAACGCCAAATGAATTCTTGGGGCGCTCGTGAGGAAACCATCCAAATCCTGCAATGGGGCGATCCGCAGCAAAGCTTGCAGTTCCTCCGATCGCACCAGGACTACAAGCACATCAAACGGATGGTGCTCGAGTTAGAAGGCCGCCATAAAGAAGCGGCACACTTGCAGTAAGCAACTATTTTTGGATCAAACGCGGAATTCGCAGAGGAACTACGTCGGTTCGACCTGAGTTTCGCGGGATGTTTTGCTGTCATAGTGCATAACGAAGCAACCCGGCGGTAACCGTAAAGATTCCTCGACTCCGCTCGGAACGACAGGGAGAATCTGCGGCATCTGCGTGAGACGCGGTTGAAAAATAATGCGAGATCGTTCGACTTCGCTCAGGATAACAAGAGGAAGATGGGTCACGCTTAAAATTACAAGTTGGTCCAATCGAGCACGATTTTGCCGGAGTTGCCGGATTTCATGAGCTCGATGGCTTCCTTGAATTGCGTGTAGGGAAAGCGGTGGGTGATGACCGGTGAAATGTCGAGGCCGGACTGGATGAGCGCTGTCATCTTGTACCAGGTTTCATACATCTCGCGGCCGTAGATGCCTTTGATGGTTAGCTGATTGAATACCACAAGGTTCCAATCGATCGCGGCGTTGCCGGGCATGATGCCAAGCAGCGCAATTTTACCGCCGTGAAACATGTTCGGCAGTATGTCGGCGAACGCTTTTGGGCTACCGGACATTTCGAGCGCGACGTCGAAGCCTTCTTTCAAGCCAAGCTTTTCCATCGCGCTGGCGAGTTTTTCAGTGCGCACGTCGACCCCGAAAATATTCGGGGCCATTTTGCGCGCGAGATCGAGACGATACGCATTAATGTCGGTGATGACGACGTGACGCGCGCCGGCTTGTTTGCAGATCGGGATGGCCATGCAACCAATCGGCCCTGCGCCGGTGATCAAAACATCTTCACCCACGAGATCGAATGAGAGCGCGGTATGCACAGCGTTGCCAAGCGGATCGAAACACGAAAGCACATCGAGGGGGATCGACGGATCGGCGTGCCAGCAGTTTGATTGCGGAATGGCGACGAACTCGGCCCACGCGCCCGGCCGATTCACGCCAACACCTTGCGTGTTCGGGCAAAGATGACGCCGCCCGGCGAGACAATTGCGGCAATGTCCACAAGTAATGTGGCCTTCGCCGACAACCAGATCGCCTTTCGCGAACCCTTTCGCGTGATCGCCGACCAGATCGACAACGCCCACAAATTCGTGGCCGATTGTCATTGGCACCGGAATCGTTTTCTGCGCCCACGCGTCCCAATTATATATATGTACGTCGGTCCCGCAGATGGACGTCTTCAAGACGCGGATGAGCACATCGTCGTCGCCGACTTTCGGGACGGGAACTTCCTCAAGCCAAAGGCCCGGCTCGGCCCGGCTTTTCACGACGGCCTGCATCGTTTTCTGCACAATAAGGAAACTAGGCGATTCACGAACGCAGGAAAGCAGGAAAAAGAAATCTGGTGTTCATCCGTGGCTCATCTTCGCTTGCGCCCGATTCGTTCCTTCGGGATGATGCAGGCGAATGCCCGCAACCCTTGAGCATGCAGAGACGAATACCGTCACGCCCCGCTCCGTCTTCATTTTGCGGTTTATCAGCACGATCGCGCTCTGGTCCATCGCGCTCCTCATCGCATTCTCTGGGTTCGAAATCTTGTTTTGGCTGTTGATCAGTCTGTTCGGAATGATCGGGCTCCTGGAATTTTATCGGATGCTCGATCACAAAGGTCTGCCCAATTTCAAGATTACAGGAATGATCTGCGGCGCCGTCATGCTCGGCGGCAGTTTTTATTACTTCTCCAAAATGGGACCGGCCCGTTCCTACGACTTCGAAGTCGCCGTATTGCTCTTTTTTTTACTTACGGTTTTCGCGCGCCAGATGTTTGCGCGTCTGCGCCACGACGAACCGTTGCAAACGATGGCCTATACTTTGTTCGGCCTGCTTTATGTGCTTTGGCTTTTTAACTTCATCACCAAGATCGTTTATCTTACCCCGCCTTTGAGCAATGGCGTGCTCACAGGACAGTTCTATGTCTTGTACCTCATTGCCGTCACTAAATTCGCCGACATGGGCGCGTATCTGACCGGCAGCGCGATTGGGCGCCATCTTATGGTTCCTCACATCAGCGCAAGAAAAACCTGGGAAGGTTTCTTCGGGGCGCTGGGTTTTGCGCTGTTTTGCAGTTTGGCGCTGTTCAAGCTAATGCCGGGACATTTGTCGGCGCTTACCTGGACACATGCGACAATACTGGGATTGCTTCTTGGATTCGCAGCGGTCATCGGTGATTTGGCTGAATCGATTATCAAGCGCAGCACAGGCGTAAAGGACTCGGGAAATCTACTACCCGGAATCGGTGGTGCGCTGGATCTCCTCGACAGTCTTCTTTTTACCGCACCGCTTTTGTTTTTCTATCTGCGGCTGGTAATTCATGTTCCGTAATGCCCAAAGTTTCCGACAGAATTAACAGAATGGACAGAATAGAACCGGAGCCGAAGGAATACGATCTTTGTGGACGAGTCATCGGCGCGGCAATGAAAGTGCACTCGACACTGGGTCCTGGTTTTCTCGAGTCGGTTTATCAGAATGCATTGATTTGGGAATTGCGGAAGAGCGGATTCAACGCTGAAGCAGAGAGGCCAATCAGCGTGCATTATGACGGGCAGCTAGTTGGCGCATTTACCGCGGACTTGTTGGTAAATGATTCGCTTATTGTCGAATTGAAATCCATTCAGGCACTCGCGAAAGCGCACGAAGTTCAACTCGTGAATTACCTCGTCGCAACCGCCATCGATGATGGTTTGCTTTTGAATTTTGGCGCTGAGCGACTGGCGTTTAAGAAAAAGTTTCGGCTCCCGAAGGAAGAGCAAGCCTCTTTCTGATCTGCTCGAGTCATTTTGTTAATTCTGTTCATTCTGTTGAAAAATGAAACGTAAACGTGTCGTTATTCTGGGCGCGACCGGATCGATCGGCGAAAGCGCGCTGAAGGTCGCTCGCGACATTCCGGAACGGATCGAGATCGTTGGCCTGGCGGCGAACAGCAACGCAGAAAAACTGGCTGTGGCTGCGAACAAGATCCGGCCGGAATCGGTTTGCCTGGTAGATGAAACAAAAATCGACATTTTGCGCAAAGCGCTCGAGTACGAACCGCAAGTTTTCACGGGAGAAGAGGGACTGCGCGAGATCGCCTGTCTGACGAATGCCGACATGGTGCTGGTCGCAATCGTCGGCACCGGTGGATTGCGACCGGCGCTCGCCGCGATTGAAGCCGGCAAAGACCTGGCGGTAGCGAGCAAGGAAATTCTTGTAATGGCGGGCGAGATCGTGATGCGCGAAGCGCATGAGAACGGCGTCCATATTTTGCCGGTGGACAGCGAACATAACGCGATCTTCCAGTGTCTCGATGGTCGATCATCAGACGTTCGTCGGATTATTTTGACGGCATCGGGCGGACCGTTTCGCCAAACGTCTGCAAAGGAGTTTGTCGATATTACGCCGGCGCAGGCGCTCAAACATCCGACGTGGAACATGGGACCGAAGATAACGATCGATTCCGCGACGCTGTTCAACAAAGGACTGGAGATGATCGAAGCGCACTGGCTCTTCGGCGTCGAGATGAAACGCGTCGAAGTCGTTATCCACCCACAGAGCATCGTGCACTCAATGGTCGAGTTCGCAGATGGCTCCACGCTGGCACAACTGAGCTACTCGGACATGTGCTTCCCGATTCAATACGCAGTGACCTGGCCGGATCGTGTCCCGAACACGTTGCCGCCCCTGGATTTTTCGAAATTGTCGAAGTTGGAATTTTTTTCGCCGCGCTACGAGGATTTTCCCGCGCTAAACCTCGCGCGTCGCGCGGGTGAAACGGCCGGCACATTGCCTGCCGTGATGAATGCAGCCAACGAGGTGGCAGTCGCCGCATTTTTAGATCGAAAAGTGCGTTTCCCGAGCGTCTGGCAGATTGTGGAAGAAGTGATGAACCGGCATGCGAGCGTTGCGCATCCTGATCTCGATGCAATATTGCAGGCCGATCGGTGGGCGCGCGCGGAAGCGCAGGGATGCGTTAAATCGTTACATCGCTAAAAGAGTTACAACGGCGGAAACGATGGCGTGTCCAATCAATAACCAATCACTGATCACTAGTCACTAATCACTATGCTTCTTCACATCGCGCGCGTCCTCCTGATCCTCCTCGAGGTCCTCGTCCTCTTCAATCTGCTCATCGTCGTGCATGAGCTCGGGCATTTTCTGGCGGCGCGCTGGCGCGGGCTTTACATAGAAAAGTTCGGCGTCTGGTTCGGCAAACCGCTCTGGAAAAAAACGATCAATGGCGTCCAATACTCACTCGGTTCGCTTCCCTTTGGCGGATTCGTCGCACTCCCGCAGCTCGCGCCGATGGATATCATTGAAGGAAAAGCCGACGTGGACCGCGCAAGGCTCGCGCCGATTTCCGCGCTCGACAAGATCATCGTCGCCATAGCCGGCCCGTTATTCAGCCTGCTCCTCGCTCTTTTCTTTGCTGGTATTGTTTGGGTGGTCGGCCATCCAGTAGGCGAGGCGGATTCAACTACGGTCATCGGTTACGTCTTGCCGGACTCGCCGGCGCAAAAGGTTGGACTTCAACCTGGCGACAAAATTCTCGAAGTGGATGGCAAACCGGTAAGGCGTTTTCTCGGAATGAATGACAGCGTCAGTTGGAGTGTAGTGCGAAGTGAGGGCGATAAGATTGCCGTGAAATTCGAGCGCAACGGGAAAGTGCAGACTGTCTGGGTGGAACCTTACAAAGCCGAAACGCGCGGATGGCGCAGGAAAAGTGTGCGGCAACTTCTGATCTACCCGGCGGAGACGCCAATCATCGACAAAGTGGAGCCCAACACGCCCGCTGCGGTGGCCGGACTGCGCAAGGGCGACATCATTCACGGATTTGATCGAACGCCAATATACAACCCGATCGCGTTGCTCGAATACATCAGCAAACATCCGAAGGATCAGCTTGTTCTTCATGTAGAGCGAGATGGAGAGCGGTTTGACGTTCCGGTAAAGCCCGCGCTTCTGCCCACCGAGGGTGAAATGAAGCCGCGAATTGGAATTCGGTGGGACACGACGGGGATAATGTCGATCTCGCATCCCAATCCCGTGGAACAGGTTTACAACAGCGTGACGAGCACATTGAAGACAATCGGAGCCGTTGCATCGCCGAAATCGGACGTGAAGTTGCAGCATTTGAGCGGCCCAATCGGCATCGGTCGCATCTATTATTTGCTTTTCCAAAGCGAACGCGGCTGGCAGCTCGCCCTCTGGTTTAGCGTGATTCTGAACGTGAACCTGGCGATTCTGAACATGCTGCCGATTCCGGTGCTCGACGGCGGGCACATTGTGCTGGCGATCATCGAATCAGTACGTCGCAAGCCCGTAAACATGCGTGTTCTGGAGATTGTTCAGACGAGCTGCGCCGTTTTGATTATCGGTTACATGCTGTACATCACGTTTTTCGACGTGCAGGATTTGCCATTCATCAGAAAGAAGCTTGATCAGCTTGAAGCGCCCGCGAAAAACACCCAGGCGCCGTAGCGCACACGCGTGTACACGCGTTGCGTCACGCGCGTGGAGCGGTAAAATTACCGCGTGAGCATTGATGCGGCCAAGCTGCATTTGCCTCCATGGACTACTGCAATAATCCGCTGAAATATTCACGTCGCCTTACTCGCGAAGTAATGGTGGGCAACATCGGAATTGGCGGCGCAAATCCGATCCGCGTCCAGTCGATGATTACATGCGACACCATGGACACGGAGATGTCGATCCAGGAAACGATGGAGCTGGCGAACGTGGGTTGCGAAATTGTGCGCATCACGGCGCCGACGGTGAAAGACGCGCGCAATCTCGAACATATCGTGAAAGGTCTCCGTGAGCGCGGCTGCGGTGTGCCAATTGTGGCAGACATTCATTTCAAACCCGAGGCCGCGATGGAAGCCGCGAAATGGGTGGACAAAGTGCGCATCAATCCCGGGAATTATGCCGACTCGAAGAAATTCGTCATCCGTGAATACACTGACGAGCAATACGCCGCGGAGCTGGGCCGGATTCGCGAACGGTTTTCGCCACTTGTTGATCTTTGCAAAAAACGCGGGATTGCAATGCGTATCGGCACGAATCACGGCTCGCTCAGCGATCGCATCCTGAATCGCTACGGGGACACGCCGCTTGGGATGGTAGAGAGCGCGCTCGAGTTCGCGCGGATTGCGCGCGATCTCGATTATCACGCTTTCGTCTTTTCAATGAAGGCGAGTAATCCGAAAATCATGATCGCCGCATATCGCTTGCTCGTGGCCCGGTTAAACGAACTCGGGTCGGACTGGAATTATCCGCTCCATCTCGGCGTGACTGAGGCTGGCGAAGGCGAAGACGCGCGAATCAAAAGCGCAATTGGAATTGGCTCACTCCTGGCGGATGGAATCGGCGATACGATTCGGGTTTCGCTAACGGAAGACAGCCCTCATGAAATTCCAGTAGCGCGCGAACTCGTCCGTTTGTTCGGGGCCGGCAACGGGCAGAAATCCGAAATTTCCTTTGATCCGTTCTCGTATCAGCGGCGAACGAGTGAGACGATTTCTGTAGCCGGGGGCGTTGACCCCGGCCGGGACGTTAAACTCGGCGGCAAAGAATTGATTCGAGTAGTCGTGCGGCAAGCGAACTTCGACAAAATCGCGCACAAGATTAACAAGATGGGCGATTACAAGCCGGAAATTGTTTACGAGAACGCAGACATCGAAGAAATCGATCCGAGAGATGAGGAGGCGATCGCGCGACTCAATCAATCCGCCTCAGGCGGATCGACACCACAATTGGTGACGGTGACGGACGATGTCGATCTTGCGGTGATTGCAGCGTTCCGGTTGCTCGCGGCCCGATTGCACCCGCGGCATCCAATTCTGTTGAAGGATGTTTTCATTCGCAACGGCCAGATGCAGGATGCTCGATCTTTGATGCTGGATAAGAAAATCAAGAATCAAGCAGCCAGTATCCAGCATCAGCCTGATTTCCTGGCAACGCTTCTTACTGCGTCCACCAATATTGGTTCCCTGCTTTGCGATGGAATCGGCGACGCGATTCTGGTGCAAGGTGAGGAAGCACCCGGGCAAGCGTTGCGCTTGTCGTACAATATTCTACAGGCTGCGGGATCGCGGATTTTCAAAACCGATTACGTGGCCTGCCCATCCTGCGGACGGACGTTGTTTAATCTGCAAACAACCACCGCGAAGATCAAAGCGGCGACATCGCATCTCAAAGGCGTAAAGATTGCCATCATGGGCTGCATTGTGAACGGCCCCGGTGAGATGGCGGATGCCGATTTTGGTTACGTCGGCGGCGCGCCCGGCAAGGTGAATCTCTACGTCGGCAAGACTGCGGTTAAGTTCAATATTCCAGAGGCGGAAGCGGTGGATCGGTTGCAAGATTTGATCCGGGAACACGGCAAATGGGTTGAGCCTGCGCCGCAAACCATCTTGGAAGCCGTCTCATAAGTCTGCATACCGTGCAGCAGGGTTTGACTCGCCGATCATTTCCCACCATATTCCGCGC
>JBIOVE010000192.1:0-8796 GCA_044867565.1 Candidatus Udaeobacter sp.
TGCCAGCCCCAATGCGCCGCGACAAACCCGCCAATCGCGTATCCGATCGCGCTGCCGACCGGTATCGCGACATAAAAATAGGAAAGCACGCGCCCGCGCACCAACAGCGGAAAGAGATCGGCGATGATTGTCGGCGCCGCCGGGCCATATCCGCCCTCGCCCACTCCGACAAAGAGTCGCATGATTAACAGCAAGGCAAAGGTTCCCGCAAGTCCCGATGCCGCCGTCGCCGCGCTCCACAAAATCACACTCGCGCCGATGATCACCCAACGCGACATTCGATCGGCGAGCCAGCCGAAAATGGGCGCGCTGACCATGTAGCTGACTAGAAAGGCCGTGCCGAGAAGACCGACCAGCGCATGCGCATTCGGATCGTCCGGTTGAAAGAAATGAGATCGAATTTCTGGTTCGACCGCCGCCAGCACGTATCTGTCGATGTAATTGAAAAGGTTGATCGCCAGCAGAAGAACCAGCGCCGTGCGGCCACCGGGTGCAGGACGCGCATTTGTTTCCATCGACAATTGCCGATTGCAGTTTGGCCGGCTCCGATTGTAAATCATAAATGATGGCCACCATGTCCGCCGCGGAGCGCGCGCTCTATTTCTTCGGCCGGCTGTTGGTGCGCTGCTTTTATCGGGTGACGGCGCTTGGGACCGACGAATTGCCGCAGGGTGGATTTCTTCTTTTGCCCAACCATATCAGTTGGGTCGATGCCGTCGTGCTTCAGCTCGCTTGTCCGCGCCCGATTCGCTACATCGTCGACCAAGAGTTTTATCGCAAACCGATCCTGCGTCCATTTTTGCGTCTGGTTCGCTGCATTCCGATCGATGTAAGCCATTCGCATTCGGCCATTCGAGCTGCGACGGAAAAAATCGCCGAGGGTGAGATCGTCTGTTTGTTCCCAGAGGGCCAACTGGAACGCGCCGGAACATTATTGAGGCTGCGGCGCGGTTACGAATTAATTGCACGCCACGCCAATGCAGCAGTCGTCCCAGTTTGGCTCGACCAACTGTGGGGGTCGATCTTCTCATTCCAAGGCGGAAAATTCTTCAAGAAACTCCCCAAGCGCATTCCCTATCCTGTTACAATTGCGTTCGGTAAGCCGCTAGAACCAGAAACTGCTGACATCGCGACCGTGCGCGAGGAGCTGCTCAAGCTGGGAGAATTTTGTTTCAGCCGGCGACCATCATTGGATCGACACCTTGCAGAAGCGTGCGTGCGCGGACTGAAGAGAGGAGCTTTCGCCACTGCCGTAGTCGATGGACTCGATCACAGCGTTTTGACCCGGTCGAAATTGCTTGGGGCCGCTGCGGCATTGAGCCGTTATCTTCGAAAGGAATTTCCAGGCGAACGGATCGCCATTGCTCTGCCTGCAAGCAAAGGATCGATGGTGGCAAATTTGGCCGTGACGCTGGCGGCCAAAGTTCCCGTCGATCTTAATTTCACGATTGGCCGTGCGGCGAACGAATCCTGCTGCCAGCGCGCGAACCTGCGCGTTGCTATTTCGGCGAGTCAATTCATGGAACGGCTCAAAGATTTCCCGTGGCCGGAACGCATTTTGAAGCTGGACGAACTGATGCCGCGAATGAAGCACCAAATCGTTTTCTGGTGGTTGATGTCGATCCTACTCCCAGCGCGTTTGCTTTTGCGGCTTTTGCAAATTCCAAAAGAAGGCGGTCACAGGGAAGCAATCTTGCTTTTTACAAGCGGGAGCACCGGCGAACCAAAAGGAGTCGTGCTCAGCCACCGCAACGTTGTCGGAAACGTCTCCCAATTCCGGGAGCTGCTCGACGCGGAGAAAGACGATGCCATTCTCGCGTCGCTCCCGTTTTTTCACAGCTTCGGCTCAACCGTTACGCTGTGGTATCCGCTGATCGAAGGCGTGCGCATCGTCACTTATCCAAATCCGCTGGAAGCAGCGAAGAACGCGGCGTTGATCCAACGATATAAACTGACGCTTCTTCTGGCGACGCCCACTTTTCTGCGTGGTTATCTGCGCAAAGCCGACCCGCAGCAACTTTGCAGCTTGCGTCTCGTCATAGCCGGCGCAGAAAAACTTCCGCTCGATCTCGCCAGAAATTTCGAGGAACGCTTCAAACAAAGAGTTTTTGAAGGTTACGGGCTCACCGAAACTTCCCCGGTGGTAAGCGTTAATCTGCCCGAGCCGCAGCCGACCAAGCCGGGCGAACAAGTGCAACCATCCAGTCGTCTTGGCTCGGTTGGAAAAATGGCGCCCGGGATCGCAGCGGAAATTCGCGAACCGGAAACGGACCGCAAACTTTCGCTACATGAGAAGGGAATGCTTTGGCTGCGTGGTGTAAACATTTTCGAAGGGTATCTGCACGATCCGGAACAAACCGCAGAAGTTTTGCGCGATGGCTGGTTAAAAACAGGCGACATCGGCCGATTCGACGAAGACGGATTCCTTTACATCGAAGGACGGCTTTCGCGTTTTTCAAAGATCGGCGGCGAAATGGTGCCGCACGAAGCGATCGAACAGAAGATCGTCGATCTACTCGATCTCGCCGGAAAAGATGAACGCACGGTTGCGATTCTCGGACTGCCCGACGAAGCCAAAGGCGAAGCGCTTGTGCTGCTCAGCGCGGTAGATGTCGATCTTGCCCGGTTGCGCGACAAACTTCGCGAAGCCGGTATGCCTAATTTATGGATTCCGAAACACGTCCAGCGCGTCGAATCCATTCCGGTCCTCGCTTCGGGCAAGCTCGATCTCAAAAAATGCAAAAAGCTGGTGGAAGAGAGAGAGTAGTACAGATCCTAGGTTTAACGCGTGAAAGACGCCCAAGTCATGTGATAGCAGGAAACCGTTTTAACAACGTGATGATCGTCTATGGAAACACGGATCGGCACGCCGGGTGACGCGGCGGCAATCGCCGCGATCTGTAACCAAGGCATCGAAGACGGAATCGCTACTTTTGAGACTCGCCTGAGCAGCGCCGACGACGTGTGCGTGTGGTTCGAAGACGCCGCGCACCCGATTGTCGTAGTCACGGAAGGCGACCGGGTGATAGCCTACGCTTCGACCTCGACTTACCGTCCACGTGAGTGCTACGCCGGCATTGCCGAATTTGGCATTTACGTGGCGCGTGCATCGCGTGGGCGCGGGGCAGGTAAACTTGCGACGCAAGCGCTGATCGAGGTGGCACAAGCGAAAGGCTATTGGAAACTGGTCTCGCGAGTTTTTGTCGAAAACAGGGTCAGCCGTGCCCTTATGAAATCGGTCGGCTTCCGCGAGGTCGGCATTTACGAAAAGCACGGCCAGCTTGGCGGCGTGTGGCGCGATTGCGTCATCGTTGAGAAACTGCTGTAACCGATTCGCGGTAAGTTTTAAACGCCACTGGACGTCTGGACGTCGACCTCTGGCCCATTCCAGGAAACGCAAGACTTGGCCGGATCGCACTAAAGGCAGCTTCAGCCAGAGCCTTGTGTCCTTGAACTGACGGATGCCATGCGTCCACGGGATGAATCCATTCCATGCGGCTAAAATCCACCTTCGTTAAGGCATCGGAGTACTGCACCCGAATACTAGGATAGCCTTTCAGCCCGCGATTCATGGCACCGGCCATCGCTTGCATCTCGGAATTCATAATCAAACTAAGGCGGACCATGTTTTTCTGATAAGGCCGCTGCAAGGATTCGAAACTGCGATAGCCGCTTTCAAGATAGGGATAGAGCGCTCGATTATTTGCATGGAGCGCCTCCGCCTTTCTTCGTGCTTTGAAGAATGCCTCAAGATTGACAAGTCCAAACACAACGATCATCACGGGGTGGTTTTCTTTTTTTGCGCGGTCGACCAGAGATTGTAACGCTTCGGTGTAGTTTTCCCGGAATTGGTGGGCGATTTTTTGCAAGTGCACTTCCGGATCCTCGCGTTCGACCGCAGAGAGTCCTTCCACCCAGTCGAGATTGTTGTGTCCAATCCAAATCGTGATCAAATCCGGGAATCTTCTTTTGCGCAGAATCTGACGCACTTGTCCGGAGAGATTGCGCGTTCGGACGATCCTTCTGCGGATGCCTTCGCCAGCTCGGCGCGGCGCGACGAGAGCTCCGGCGCCATTGTATTCTGTAGCCACCAGCGGCGTAAAAGTTTCCAATCGTTCGAAGACACTATGAATGCTCGCCGGATCGGGATCGGTATCGAGAAACCAGTTCTTGCGCCGTTCAGTTCTAGCGCGCCAAAACAAGCTCATCGGCGAAGATATATAAAAGTTCTGCGTAAGGCTGTCGCCCACCATCGCTATGTGCGGCAATCGATTCACCAGTTCGGGGCGATTGATCGCCCCTCGCCGGTACTCCAGGTAATCGTCATAGAACGGAGAAGAAGGCTTTGAAATCCGCTGGAGATAATCCGGAGTAGTCGCCGTCGGCGGGTGGCTCGCCACCCGATCGAACAGGAAAATCAAATCCACAAGACTGGCGGCGATCTGTTCACCGGCCTTAATCGGCAACGGTGTCGCCGGATTCCCAAACTCCTCAGTGCCAAAGGCACAGAACGCGATCCAGCATAGACAGAATCCCGCGATTACAAAAAATCTCCCACGTGAGAACATTTCACATTAGGAATCGAAAACTGCGACCGAATCGCGGTTATCGGCTCCAATTTGCTCCGTTCCTTTCGCGCGCCAAACTCGATCTACAACAAGTCGTTGTGTGGACGAAAGAAATGTAATATTCCAGTCGTCCCTCTCGGGATTTGCTCGACATTGTATCGTTGAGGATCCGGCGTTGAAACGCTGGGCTATTTTAATTCCAGTGCGTTCGCTGTTTCATTCATCTGCCAATCGCGTGGCGGCGCTATTCATGAAGCTGCTGTTTGGCTGCGTCGCGCGGGTCCACGTTGTGCGCCGTGAAAATGCAAATCGCAATGGCGGATTTTTGCTGGCAGCAAATCACATCAGCCATTTCGATCCGTTTATCATTTCCTCGGTGGTGCGGCGCAAAATCGATTGGATGGCGATGGCGGAATTCTTTCCCAATCCAGCGCTGGGATTTCTTTTGCGAGCCGTGGATGCATTCCCGGCGGATCGAAATCGCGCCGATCGCAAAACCATCCGGGGCGCGATTGAGCGGTTGAAGAACGGCCGGGTCGTAGGTCTCTTTCCGGAGGGTGGCATTCGTGACGGCACCCGCTCGCTGTTGGAAGGCGCGCCGCTGCGGTCGGGCGCATCAACGCTTGCGCATATCGCTGGAGTTCCAATCCTGCCATGCGTGATCGTGGGCAGCGATCGACTCTACTCAAGGAAACGCTGGCTGCCGATGCGGCGCACGCCCGTCTGGATCGTCTTCGGCGATCCGATCTCGCATTTTCCCAATCTGGAAAAATCCGCCGCTCGCGCCTGCATTGAGCGCGAATTGGCCGGCGCATTCAAACATCTGTATGCTGAGTTGCACGAAAAGTTTTCGCTCACACCTGACGATCTGCCACACTCACCGAGAGAACGAATGATCGAATGAAGTCACCGGCGATTGAAAGGTCAGCAGCCTTGCACAGACCAGAAGTTCCACTTGCCCGACCCGGCAGGTTTGGACGCTTTGCCGCGGGCAGCGTCGATTTGCTCATGTGCGCGTCGATAAATCTGCTCCAGTCACGCCACCGTCTGCATGCACGCAGCCGGGATGAGATGGAGCGTTATGTGGCGCTATGCGAGAAACTCACGGCCGAGAATTTTTACGCCGTGCCAAATGACGCTAAGATCCCGAAAGCTTTCAACCTCGGCGACCGGCCTGGCACCACAATTACATGGCGCAGCCCGATCAATACAAAATTCCCAGCGAACAACGTCGCGCGTGCCGATTTTTTCCCATGTCCGCGCGGCTGGAGTGCGCCGACAGTTCTCATGTTGCACGCGCTCATGTCAGCAAGTCACATCGGTTATCGCCGCTGTGCTGCGCGCCTTAACGAATTGGGTTGGAATGCGTGCTTCGTGCATCTTCCTTATCACTATTCGCGTGTCCCGCGCGGCTACTGGAATGGCGAACTCGCAATCACGGCCGATCTCATTCGCAACGCCGAGGGACTACGCCAAGGCGTCATCGAGGTACGGCAATTGATGGCGGCATTGCGCGAGCGCGGTTGCGGCGAGTTCGGCGTCCTCGGCACAAGCTACGGTGGATGGATCGGCGCCCTTCTGGCTATGCTTGAGCGCGATTTTCGTTTCGTGGCGTTAATGGCGCCGATCGTAGATGTAGAGCACGCAATCTGGGAAAGCCCGGCCGCGCGTTTCATGCGCCGCGAACTCCGCCGGGCAAACATCGAACCTTCTCTTGTAGCCAAGCATTATCATCTCAGCTCGCCGATACAAAGCCAGCCACTATGCGATGCTGACCGCGTTTTATTTGTCGCAGGTGAATTCGATTTGATCGCGCGCCCAGGAGATATTGAGAAAATTCATCAGAAATGGCACGGATCGGAGCTGCTCCGTGTGCGGCAAGGACATTTCGGCTACCGCATGCTTCGTGAAACGATCGCTTGGTTGAAGGCGCGTGCTCTCTAGACGGCATTCGACAGTGCCAAAAGATCCGTTCGCTTAATCGAGCCAATCCATCGCGGTGAGAAAGCGGCGTAATTGAGCATCATCGGTGGAAAGAGCAGGCAACCATTCACCGATTGGTTCGCGCTTCCACCACGCTTTCTCACCAAGTGGGGCGAACTGGTAACGATAAAGTCGCGCGCGGATGTAACGAGGCGGCGCGTTGGGAAACGGATTATTCGAGAGAAGAGAGAGCGCACCGGGATCATTGTGCAGAAGTTTCCAGAGGAAGTGCAACGTCCACGGGTATTCTGCGGGTGACGCCATCGCGGCAAACCAGATTTGCCAGTCGATTCGCGGTTGATACGGCGCGACGAACGGCGGGCGCCGGTTCGGGTCGCCTGGCTTGGCTTTGAATTCGTATTCCTTCCATCTGGTGTCGCCAGTGATCAACGCGTCGTCAGTTCCCTCAAAAATGATTTCAGGACGTTCGCGGCCGACCGCGCCAAATGCACCATACGTATTTACGAGATCAAGCGGATCATAGGAGTAATTCATCAGTTGCCGCCCGGAAACAAGATTGAGCACCGGCGCAACGCTTAGAGAGATAACCAGGATCGACAATGCAATCGCGATTGTGTTGTTGATGCGTGAGGGCTCCGATTCTTGAGCCGCTTTCTCCGCGCGCCTAACGAAAGGTGCCGGAAGAAAGTGGCGCAAAAACGTATCGTCAAAGCAGGCCACGAACGGAATAATCGTGACATAGTTCAAAAACGAGAGGTTGCCGCTGATGATGAGAATGATTTGAAAACTGACTAGCAAGAGACCTGCGATATGCCGCGCGGCGCGCGGACCAAATGAGAACCACGGAACGACCAACTCGATGAAGTGGCTCCACGCCGTGCCGAATTTGTGAAACCAGTGCGGCGCGAAATGCAGATAGCGACTGATCGGATTCGGGATCGGCTGCGTTTCGTAATGATAGTAAAGGCAAGTGAGGTCGCGCCAGCAGGTGTCGCCACGCAGCTTGATAAGACCCGCGCCGATCATGATGCGAAAACCGAGCCAGCGAAAAAGCCAGATGACAAGCAGTGGCGGCCGGCATTTCGGAAATGGGCGGCCATCGAGCAAAGGGCAGAGAAAGATCGACAGGAACCCGGTCTCCAGCAGCTGAATTTCCCAGCCATAGCCGTACCAGATTTGTCCGACGTGGACAATCGACATATACGTCGCCCAAAGGACTGCGAGCAGAATTGCGTTCGCGTAGCCGCCGAGAACGACCAGCGATAAACCAAAGCCTGTCCATGCAAAGATCGATAATGCGTGGTCTGAGATTCCAAACCAAAAGAGCGTTGGCACGCGCAGCATACCCCCTGTACGCGAGCCGAGCTGTGTTTGGATTGCGGCAAGAAAATGATTCGCCGGAGTCAATCCGTGCTCGCCAATGAGCGGCACCAATTGCTGAGCCGCTACCAAAAATGCGATTGCATAAACAAAACCGAGCAGCCGCAGAATAACGAAACGCGTCAGCCAATAAGAATTTCCACGCGCGAAAAGCCTGTCGAGAACGTTTTCGTGATCCATAACGGACGCCGGCCAAAGTGTGCTTTAAACGAGCAACCCCGAATGCTCAACGGTCAACCAATCGGCAATCCGAAATCGAACTGCAAGGGGAGCCCGAACTCCCGGCCAACTCCGAAAGCTTTCGGAGCCGCTCCACCGCTGCAGGTGATGAATGGCAATCTTTGGGTTCTTCTTTTGCTTCAAAAACCGCTCGATCCTTCGAGCCTCGGCAACGGTAGAGACTTCTTTTTTCGCAATGATCTCGAGGTCCGAGTCGTTTCGTTGTCGCCGTGTGGCCGCGCAAATGTTGAGCAAACCGCGCGTCAAGGTCGACTGCCGAGCCGATGTAGTGGCGACCGCTTGAACCGCGGAGAACGTAAATCCAAGCCATTTGGAGGAATGCCAGGGGGGAGAATTGAACTCCCGACCAAGGGCTTATGAGTCCCCTGCTCTACCGCTGAGCTACCCTGGCGACAAATTGGGGCCAAAAGCTTCAATGGCACGTCGCGACATGTCAACGGCCCTAACTTACTGTTTCGGCGCCGGAATGTACGGGGCAAGGTCTCTTTCACGGCCAGGGAGCGCGGCCATGAAGCACACCCCATTGTGCTCTGTGACCGCGCCAACCCACCCTTCTTGATGAACATAGCGCCACCCCGGAAACCTCAACACTGCGCCGGTCTTCACATCTCTCTCCGCCGGAAAAAGAAAGAACTGCATCCGTTTCTCGGCCACCCAGATTTGA
>JBIOVE010000193.1:0-17667 GCA_044867565.1 Candidatus Udaeobacter sp.
CGAGGAAAACGGTATTGGAAAAGGAAGCGGCCGCAGCATAGAAGGCCTGAATTTGGTTGAAGCGTTGAACCGTTGCAGCGGTAGTTTACAAAAGTACGGCGGGCACGAAATGGCGGCAGGTCTGACGATTCTTGAAAAAGATGTCGACCTTTTCTCGGAGGCGTTTCGTTGCGCGGCGCGCGAACTTTTGTCGGATGAAGATTTGCAGCCTTGTTTGCGGCTTGATCACGAACTGAAGTTTTCCGACCTTAATGACGATTTTCTTCAGTGGCACGAGACGCTCCAGCCGTTCGGCAACGGAAATCCGGCGCCGCTCTTTTTCGCGCGTGAAGTCCAATCCGTCGCGCCGCCGCGCATGATCAATGACAAGCATCTCATTTTGCGCTTGCGTCAGGGTAATCATCATCGGCGGGCAATTTACTTCGACGGAGCAAACGCGCGGCTACCTTCTGCGCCGTGGGATATTGCGTTTCGCGTTCGAGCGGATGAATACGAAGGTGAAACCGTGCTGGGCATGCAGATTCAGGCAGTGCGACAAGCGATGCAGATTGATTAATGGAAAGTACAAAGAGGATAAAAGTTCGTTGCGGCGAGCCGCCGCAACCAACAAGCTGGCAGCCTGTGCTCCCCAGATGATAGAAATCTCGCAACCGCTCGCTGAGCTCGATTGGATCCCACGGCCGCGTTTACTCGCGCTGCGCCGTCTTGGCATCGAGACGGTGGAGGATTTGCTCACGCATTTTCCCCGTCGCCACGAAGATCGACATCAGTTTCCGAATTTTCCGCGCGAAGAGAGCGACGTTCCCATTTGCCTTTGCGGTGAGGTGGTCAAAACGTCGATTCGCAGATTTGGCGGATGGAAGAAAATCTTTGAGGCCACGCTGGAGGAAGGGAGCCCGAACGTGTTAAGCGAGCCGTTGGTGTGCCGCTGGTTCAACTTGCATTACGTGCAAAAGATGATCGCGACGGGACAGCGCCTCGTCGTCTTTGGTAAACCGCGGCTGCGCGGCAAGCGGATTTGCATGGATCATCCCGAGTTTGAGGTAATCGAAAATGACGAGGAGATTTCAATTCATTTTCGGCGCATCACCCCGATTTATCCGGCAACGGAAGGTCTTTCGCAGCGCGTGTTGCGCAGCATCATCTATCGGCTCTTGAATGAAATTTCCCCCGCGCCTGCGGGGTTGGAAACACTGTTGCCGGCTGACCTCGCAACTGGCGAAAGACATAAGGCGATTCGCGCGATTCATTTTCCGGAAAGCTGGGAAGCGCGTGATGCGGCGCGCGACCATCTCGTGCTCTCCGAGTTCTTCGCAATGCAAATGCTGATCGCATCGCGACGCTCTGACTCATCGATTCGCATGGGCGAAGCACACTGCGGACCTGGCACGCTGTTCGACAAGTTCCTAAAGGCATTACCATTCGAGTTGACTGGCGCGCAGTCGAAAGTAATCGCGGAAATCCGACGCGATCTCGCGGCGCGTCATCCGATGAACCGTTTATTGCAGGGGGACGTTGGCTCAGGCAAAACGGTTGTCGCCATAGCGGCGATGTTGCTTGCGACCGAAGCTGGCTATCAGGCCGCGTTCATGGCGCCAACGCAAATTCTGGCCGAGCAACATTATGCGGTTCTGCGCCGTTGGCTGGAGCCGCTTGGCATTCGAATGGCGCTCCGGACGGCAGCGCGCCAGGAAGACAACGGCCCCTTGCCCTTGTTTGAGCGCACGCAAAATCCCGCCTGTGCTCCCCAGGATTCCGGTGTCGGCGAACCCATTTACTATCGCCGCTACCTTCCGCATTTCGAGCGGCCGTGGGCGAAGTACGCAATCACCTTTGCGACGCGAAATCATCGAAAATTGTCCGAAAAAGCGCGTGACATCGTGCTTGAATCACTCCTGCGGTGGAAGGATCGACGATATGAATTATACGCGGCCTGCGTGATGCCTGACCACGTGCACCTTTTAATCGAACCGATGATCGAGCGTCAGGGTGATTCTGGTAAACCGATCTTTTTCTCGCTATCCAAAATATTGCACAGCATCAAGTCATTTACTGCGAATCGAATCAATAAAGTCAAGAACGCTACTGAAGCTGTTTGGGAAACAGAATCATTTGATCGCGTGATTTGCTCTGAGAGCGATCTACAGGAGAAATTTCAATACATTACGCGTAATCCTTGGGATGCCGGGGCGGTGAAACAAGGCGAAGATTATCGGTGGGTTTGGTATCCTGGGGGCTACAAGCCCGGGGAGTTCGCGGCAAGCTGCCGCGAACAACAGGCTGGCAGCCTGTGCTCCCCAGAATCTTCGCGCGACGAGGCGCCGCTCATCATCATCGGCACGCATGCACTGCTTTACGAAAAGGTCTCGTTCTCGAACCTCGGGCTGGTTGTGATTGACGAGCAGCATAAGTTCGGTGTTGCCCAACGCGCCCGATTGACAGCGCGCGAACCAGCGCCCGACGTACTGGTAATGACAGCCACACCAATTCCAAGGACGCTGACCATGACGGTTTACGGCGACCTCGATGTTTCAACTATCGATGAGATGCCGCGCAACCGTGGAAAAATAATTACCGCCGTGCGCGATGAATCGAAACTCGGCGAAGTCCTCAGCTTTTTGCGAACTCAATTAGAAGGCGGGCGACAACTCTATGTGATTTATCCGCTGATCGATGAGAGTGAAAAATTGGACGTGAAGGCCGCATCGGTGGAGTACGAGCTGTGGCGGGAACGTTTGCATCCCTATCCCTGTGAATTACTTCATGGCCGTATCCCGGCACCCGAGAAACAGGAAACCATGGAACGATTCCGTCGCGGAGCAACGAAGGCGTTGATCAGCACAACGGTGATTGAAGTTGGTGTCGATATTCCGAATGCGACCGTGATGCTGGTCGAAAACGCGGAGCGCTTTGGGCTGGCGCAGATTCATCAGCTTCGTGGACGGATTGGCCGTGGAGAACACAAATCGTATTGCATTTTGCTAACGTCCGACCAGTCAAAGGAGACTTTGGCAAAGCTTGCGGTCTTGGAAAGAACAAGTAACGGCTTTGAAGTGGCCGAAGCAGACTGGGAGTTGCGCGGTCCGGGCGATTTGCTCGGCACAGCGCAAAGCGGCTTACCCGCGCTCAAGATCGGCAACTTGAAGAAGGACGCAGAGTTGATGCGACGTGCGCGTGCGGCGGCGATATCGATCTTCGAAGCTGATCCACGCTTGGAACTGCCTGAGAATCAACGTTTCCGGCGTTTGATTGTCGAACAACAGGGACGCACTTTTTCCAACGTCAGCTAATGAAGAATCTCGCAAAATTTCTGCTTTTTGTGCTGCTCGTCAGCGCGGGGATTTCCCTGCTCTACGATTACCGCCTCAAACACGGAGGATTGAATCTGCCTTCGACCCGAGCGCCGGAAAAGTACTCGCTGGCAACAACGCCAAGCGTGGATTCAAAGCAAGTCGCCTCGCTTGAGGCATTGAACCGGGAGCGGCGCGCACTTGTCAGTAGCGTAATCCCATCCGTTGTCGCGGTGAAAACATCGAAAAAAATCGACATCCGGCGGGAATACGGTCTCGATCCCTTCGAGTTTTTCTTTCGTAACCAGCGTCAATTTCGCAATCCAAATGAGGAGGCCCTGGTGCAAAACGCGCTTGGTTCGGGTGTGATAGTGACGAATGAGGGGCACATCATCACGAATAATCACGTTGTCGATCAAGTGGATGAGATTGAAGTGCAGCTGAGCGATGGCCGGACGAAAAAAGCGCGTTTAGTTGGCGCAGATTCTCAAGTCGATCTGGCTGTGCTCAAAATCGACGATCCAGGCGTCAAGCCGCTCAAACTAGCCGATTCTGACACGGTGCAGGCCGGAGACTTCGTTTTGGCCATCGGGAATCCATTCGGGTTCGAAGAAACGGTCACGGATGGAATCATTAGCTCGAAAGGACGGCCGAACCGCAGTGATTTCTTCGGTGATCTGCTGCAAACCAACGCGGCGATCAATCCCGGGAACAGTGGTGGTCCGCTGATCAATCTGCGCGGCGAGGTGATCGGCATCAATACGGCAATCATTTCGCGCAGCGGCGGTTCGCAGGGAATCGGGTTCGCCATTCCTTCAAACAGTGTTCGGATGGCACTCGAAACTTTGTTGAAACAGGGTCGGATCATACGCGGTTACCTCGGGATCCAGACACGTGCCTTGCAGCCGGGGGAAAGCAGCACGGAAACCGATGGCGTGATCGTTGACGAAGTGGTTCCAGGATCGCCGGCCGCTCAGGCGCAACTGCAACGAGGCGACGTGATCCGCAAATTCAATGGTCGCGAAGTAAAGAATATCGGCGCACTGAGAAGTATCGTCGCGCAGACCGACCTGAATAAGAACGTTGAGCTCGAAATTGCGCGTGACGGCAAGCCGTTGAAAGTGACGACTCAGATCAAAGAGCAGCCGGTCGATTATCCGAACGCTGGCGTTTCGCCGCGACGCGGCCAGCCGCAGCCGCAGGTCCCGCAGCAGCCGAACGGTCAAGAGGAAACAAGCAGTCCTCTCGCGTCAATTCATGTTGGCGAGCTGACTCCAGAGTTGGCGCGTCAGCTCGATCTGCCAAACAACGCGCGTGGCGTTGTGGTTACCAATGTCGATCCCGACAGTGGCGTGGCCGAATTGCAAAAAGGCGACGTGATCGAGGAAATCAATCAGCAACCAGTCACGTCAGTGTCGGATTACAACAAGATCGCCGCCTCGCTTGACCCCAGGCAGTCGCAGGTCTTATCCGTTTGCCGTCATCGGACGCGTTCGTTTCTCGTCTTGCGCCCGCGATAAACCACGGGGCCGCGGTCAGCAGGCGATCGCGTGACGGCGACAAACGCCGGAAAGCATTTCCCAGAGCGCGTTGAGAACGCGATTCGCCGATGCTTTCACAGACTCGAAATTGTGATTATTGATAGACGCACTGAGCATTTCGCGTTCTGCGGCGGAATGTTCGCAGTCCGCTTCAATGTGGACGCTGAAATAACGGTAGTGCTCCGGGTTAGTGAAGCCGTAATGCTTTTTCAGTCCGTCGATCTTCGATTCACAGATCGCCGGGATTTGACTCTCGTATGCGTAAAGCGCGGCCAGACCTTCCGCAGTCGATCCATCGCGGCAAACTGACCGGAATGTGTCGATCAAATTTTTGGTTTCAGGTTGTTTCTGAGTGTTCCGAATCTTGACATTCGAAACACCGAGGCCTTCGGCGAATTTGAGCCAAAGATCGGGATGATTCGGCGAGCCGCCTTCTTCGTCGATCAGGTTATCGAGCAATTGCTTCCGCGTTTCTTGATCGTCGCATTTTGCGTGAACGGCCGACAGATATGTCGGAAAGGCCGCGACGTGGTGATAGTACTGCTTCGCATAATCGGCCAGCGCCTCTTCGCTTAATTCACCGCGCGTCCACGCGAGATAAAACGGATGTTTTAAGAGATGTTTCGCCGCGATGTCATTGTCGATTGTATTCAGATATTGATTCATAGGAAAATTTGTCGTTCCAAGGTGCGACTAACCTGATTCGGTTTTCATCGATTTTCAATGCCATTGGAAATTTTCTTTCGTCCCTGTTGGGACTCGATTCTTTAACGTTCCGAACCCAGCGTTGGAACGCTGGGCTATTTTCTGTCGTGCCTGCGGCACTCGACGTGTTGAAACGCCAGTCCCGACCGCTGAAGCGCTGGACGATTTCTTTCGCGCCTATCGGCGCTGTTTTCGCAGAAGAGATTCGGGGAGCCTGCAAGGACGAAAGAGAATGGCCCAGTCAATTCAATCCTTTCGCGTCTAATCGGTGCTGTTTGGTGCCTACGGCACCTTACAAATGACCGGCATGGTGTTGTTACGGTCACGCTTTAGGACAGCTCAATAGTGCCGAAGGATGTAAAACATCACGAACCACAGCCAAAAGAGCACAAGAGCGAACAAAACTACTTGTCGTACGCCTCTCTGGGTCATGCTTTCGTTTTTAGTTCCTCTTGTGCTGAGAGTCGATCTTCACGCAGATTTCAAAATGTGTTTGATGCCGCGGATGGGGATGACGACCCAGTCGGGGCGGTTGTTTAGTTCGTAGCCGATTTCGTAAACGGCTTTGTCGAGCAAATAGGCTTCGAGCATGATCTGCAAATCCTCGGCGTTTTGCGGCACAAAGATGGCGCCCGCCGTTGTTTTCAAATAACTCTGCAGAAAAACGCTACTGCTCTGGCGATACCAAAGATCGGCCCAGCGTTCGAGAAACGGCACGTCTTCCGAGCGCATGGCCGGCTGCCAGAGCGCGCTGTAGCCAGCGTACTGAAACGAGCGCATCATTCCGGCGACATCGCGCAGGGCGGAGCGTTTCAGTTTTCGTTCGCTCAGCGCCCGCGCCGGTTCGCCTTCAAAATCGAGAATAACGAAATCTTTCCCGGTATAAAGCAACTGGCCGAGATGGTAGTCGCCGTGTATTCGGATTTTCGCGGCATTCGTGCGACGGTCGAGAAGCCTTTTTTCGCGCGCGAGTATTTCTTGTTCCGAGGCGAGCACTTCTTTGGCTTCGTCTCGAAATGCCGCAGGCAGGTCTGGCAATTTCTTTTCGAGAAGCGTAAACGCGCGCCGGAGCGATGCCCGCATGGTCTGGTAAACAGAGCGCTGCGCCATGGCATTGAACGGCTCGGGCGCAAAGGCGCGATCTTCCACTCCGGAAGCGAGTGCAAGATGCAATTCGCCGGTGCGTTGTCCGAGCAGCTTTGCCTTGTCGGGATAAACGCCACCAATCAGCTCATCGAGAAGTGTACCGGGCGGCGCGATCTCATTCTGAAGATCGGCTTTCCGTCCCAGCACCCGTTCGTAATAGCGACCTATGGCATCCAGAGTGAGCGTCCAGACGTCGCCTTCGTTTGCGGCAGCGCTTTGCAATAGACAAACAACGGTTGGTTCGGCTTTCCCCCGGTGATATTCGATCGCACCGACAAACGCTGGCACATTTGGAAAATCGGTGCGCTCAGTGAGGAAGCGGTTTATTTCCACATCGGGATTCACGCCGTCCTCAAGTTTGCGATAGAGCTTAAGGAAAAATTTGTTATCGAAGAGCATCGAAGAGTTGCTCTGTTCGCCGACCAAAACCTGCGATTTGTCAGAGCTGACGGGACGATCTGCTTCCAGCGTTTTGCCAGCGATGCCCACAAGATCGCCCGCCTTCCCCTTCATGACCTGACGTTGCGCAATCGCCTCGAACAATTGAGAACGAAACGTTCCGTCCCAGATCCCATCAAACAGGATGGCTTCCTCGGTGCCCGCGAAACGCGCGATGATCGCGTGCGGTGCGCTCTGAAATACAGCCCGAGCAGCGTCACCGGATGCAATCTTTACCGGGAGGGCATAAGTTTCCGTCGGACCATCCAGATAGTTCACTTCAACAAACCAAAGTCGTCCAGCGTCGACATCCGACGAGACGGCAGGTTGCTCGATAACCTTAAGATTGCGCAAGGTCCGCGCTTTCGAACCGAACCAGCGGCAGGTCTGGATGTAATTGGGGAGAATTTCATGCTCGAGCAGTCCCCGCTGGCCATCGCCCAGCAAGGTATGCAACTCGGCCGGCGCATCGATCGTCGGCGCCAGGCGCTTCTTCAATGCACGGCGGCCTTCCGTTGGCGCTTGCAGAGCGAACCAGTAGTAGGCATGCGGGCCGAGCGTGATGACGTAGCGCGATTTCTTGATTGGGCGAAAGAGATTGCGGCTAAAGACTTCCATCGGCACTGAGCCGGTGAAGCGTGAAAGATCCAACTCTGCTGACTGCGCGAACCGGGAGAGGTTCACTACCACCAAAATTGTTTGATTGTCATACCGGCGCAGGAAGGCGAGAACTTTTGCGTTATCCGGATAGAGAAATTCAAGAGAGCCTCGCGAAAACGCCTTAAAGTTTTTGCGCATCGCGATGACCCGGCGCATCCACCAGAGCAGCGAGGAGAGATTTTTCTGCTGGTTCTCTACGTTGATCGCTTCGTAGTGATATTCCGGGTCGATCGTAACCGGCAAATAAAGCTGCTGAGGATTGGCTCTGGAAAATCCGGCATTGCGATCCGGACTCCACTGCATAGGCGTCCGGCAACCGTTACGATCGCCAAGATAAAAATTGTCTCCCATGCCGATCTCATCTCCGTAGTAAATGATCGGCGTGCCGGGCATGGAGAGCAGAAGCGTGTTAAGCAACTCGATTTTGCGGCGGCTGTTTGCCAGCAAGGGCGCGAGCCGCCGGCGGATGCCGAGATTGATGCGTGCGTGAAGGTCGCTGGCGTAAACTCGATACATGTAATCGCGTTCCTCGTCAGTCACCATTTCCAAAGTGAGCTCGTCATGATTGCGCAGAAACATCGCCCACTGGCACTTCTCGGGGATCGGCGGAGTCTGCTCGAGGATATCGATGATTGGAAACCGATCCTCCATCTGCAGCGCCATGAACATGCGCGGCATGAGGGGAAAGTGAAAGTTCATGTGCGATTCGTCGCCCCCGCCAAAGTAGGCGGCCGCGTCTTCTGGCCATTGGTTCGCCTCCGCGAGCAGCATGCGATTTGGAAATTTTGCGTCCACATGAGCGCGCAGCTTGCGGAGATAATCATGCGTCTCCGGCAGATTTTCGCAGCTGGTGTCTTCTCGCTCGTAAAGGTAGGGGACGGCGTCGAGACGAAGTCCGTCAACGCCAAGGGCCAGCCAAAAATCGCAAACTTGCTCGACCGCTTCGTGCACGGCCGGATTATCGAAATTCAAGTCCGGCTGATGCGAATAAAAGCGATGCCAATAGTACGCTTTTGCGATTGGGTCCCACGCCCAGTTCGATGTCTCGAAGTCTTTGAAGATGATCCGCGCATCCTTGTATTTCTCCGGTGTGTCGCTCCAGACATAGAAGTCTTTGTAAGCAAGATCGTCATTGTAGCCGCGGGTGTCGACAGCAGCCCCCGATGTAGATCCTGCGCGGCCGTGCTCACCGACCCCGGCTGCAGCTACGGCGCGGCGCGACTTTTGGAACCATGGATTTTGATCCGACGTGTGATTGATCACGAGCTCCGTAATGACGCGCAGATCGCGTTGATGCGCCGCGTCGAGAAATGCGCGGAAATCATCCAGTGTGCCGAAGTTCGGATTAACGTCGAAATAATCTGCGATATCGTAGCCATCGTCGCGCAGCGGCGACGGATAAAACGGCAGGAGCCAGATGGCGGTGATGCCGAGCTCCTGGAAATAATCCAGCTTTTCGATCAGACCACGGAAGTCGCCCATCCCATCGCCGTCGCTGTCGCAAAACGTCTTGACGTGCAGCTCGTAGATGACCGCGTCTTTGTACCAAAGCGGATCGACAGTCGCATCACTCGGCCCTTGCGCCATGCGGCTAACCTTTGTCGCACAAACGACGCCGCGCAATCACAGGGTTTCCGGAAACTCAACTAATCTTCCCAATGGCTGGCCCTTTTGCCGTGGCTGGCTCCTGGCCCTGCGCTCGACAAAATAATATGTGCCGAATACCTGGCGGGTGGTGGCCGGGGGTGTCGTGGCCGCCCCCAACTCAAATCCAATCTGCTCAATTCGAAAGCAACCTCGAAAGGCTTCGGGGTTAACGCTGCCCTACCAGCGTGACCTGGCTGGCGATGCATTGCCAGTTGCCTCCTCGATCCATCCAAGTGTCGGTAAAGCGATATGTGCGATCAAACGCTTTGCCGTCTTTACCAGTGCCTTTTTCATTGGCCATTCCAACAACAACTGCAACGCCGCTGCCGTACATATGTACATCGAGTTTTTCGGCCTTCGTCGATGTGTAAGTATCTTTGTCACCTTTCACTTCAGCCAACATCGCACGGCGATTTTGGACTTTGCCCTTGGAATTTACACCAGTGAAATCAGGAGCCACCATTGATTCGATGGTCGCGGTGTCATGTCTGGCGATGGCGGCTGACCAGCGGTTTTCGTTGTCCTTCAACGTGGCGCTCACGCTCATTTTCTTTCCTCCGGCAGGGACAGGCGAAGCGGCCGCAGGTGCAGTCGCGGCGGCGGGTTTTTCTTTTTTCTGAGCGGTCGGTTCCACTGTGGGGCTCATAGCCGGCTTCGCTTCGGGCGACGGCGTAGGAGTTTGTTCTATCGTGGTGGAGGGTGTTTCCTCCGATGTCGGAGGTGCTGTTTCCTCTTCTTGCGCAAGCACCGATGTGACGAGGCTTAAAGCAGCGATGCCGATCAATGATGTAATTAGTTTCATATGATTTTCTTCCTGAATTTATTCTTTGAACGCGGGGTCGCGCAGAACCAATCCTTCCATTCTGGCGGCCAGCGACTCCGTAACCTTTCGGGGTCAACCCGCGTAATATTGCCGGAGCGTATTAGCGATGCTGTCAGTGAGTCAAGAATTTATCACGAAGTGCGTATGGAATTTCATCGGATTTGCGTTCCCATTGGTCACGCCTTGAAACCGGTGGACGAAGTCGCCCGCCCAGATTAAGAGACGAGATGACGGACCCGCTCCCGATGTTTTTGGCGGTCATTGCAAATTGATGGTCTCTGCCTGGGCGATCCAACCTGATATCTCGCATGCGCCGCAAAACCAAGAAACAAGTGCCTCGCGCAAAACCAAAAACGAAGCGAGCGTGCGCCGCAAAACCAAAAGCGCGGCAGTTCTCTGCTCCTCCGCAACTTGAACCGGGAGCGCCAAGTGATCTGGATTTAATGCAGGGAATCCAAGCTGAAGACGCCGACGCACTTTCCCAGCTTTACGATCGATATAATGGCATCTTGAAAGCGCTTATTCTGCGTGTGATTCACAACGAAGCCGAGGCTGATGATCTCTTGCAGGAAATTTTCATGGAGATCTGGAACCAAGCGAAGAATTTTTCTGCGCAAAAGGGCAAACCGCTCGGCTGGATGGTTACACTGGCACGACGGCGGGCGATTGATGGGTTGCGCAAGAAGCAAGCTTACGCTCGCGCGGAGGAACGCCTGAAAAACGAAACCGAACAGCAACCTGATGCCTGGGTGCACAACACCACCGAGGAAGAAATCGTGTTGAGCGACACACGCATTCTTATACGCAAGGTCATCAGAGGGCTTCCACCGGCCCAACAACAGGCAATCGACCTCGCATTTTTCCGGGGCATGAGCCAGCGCGAAATCGCCGCAAAAACGAATACACCGTTAGGCACGGTGAAAACGCGGCTTGAATTAGGGCTTAAAAAAATCTATGACGGCCTCAAGGAGCTGAGAGATGAACTTTGAGGAATTCCAGAACCAATCGCGGCTCTATGTCATTGGGGCCCTGGAGCCTGAAGAGCTGGAGGAATTCGAAAGAGCGCGAAAAAAACTCGGAAACAAGGCCGAAGACTTCATCACGAAATGTTATGGATTGCATGAAGCATTCGCATTGAGCTTGCGGCCGGCAAAAGCTTCTGCCGCAATCAAACAGCGGCTCATGTCGATGGTACGGGAACGCAAGCAGGCCTAAAGTGCTGGCCCCTTCTCCCAACCGCCCAATTCGCGCAGGATAAATTCCTGGAGAAAACCATAGAAGTTTACCTGAAATAAGCTCAAGTCCCGACGCGATCCGATCGGTGAGCGAAAGTGATCGCCCAACTCGCCATCGGTGAACTTATATTTTGCCGCGATGACCAGCCGCGCCTGATTAAGTGCACTCAGCCAGGCATCGGCATGTTTCGATGGAATGCGCAAGGTGCGATTCGCGAATTTCTTTTCGTTGCCGTTTAATTGCTCCAAATCTGCGGCTACAGTTTCCGTCGCTGTCTGAAAGAGCCGCCGCAATTCAGGTTCGACATAAAGTTTCCATTCCGCGCAAATCTCCTTTTCTCTTCCATTCGTTGGCGGGCTGAAGAGACGTTTTTCAGCGGCCGGCACCCCCTCTGGATTAGCGCTTGCCGGGATTTGCCGAAGGAGTTCGGCAAGAAACGGATCGAGTTCGGATATCTCGATCTCGTCGTTGCGCCCGCAAATTTCCATATCAACCGGCCTTTTCGATAGTCGCGAGTAGGAGATAGCCGTGCAGTTGCTGCACGTAAAGTTCCGCCCGTTCCCGCATGCCGCTCCACAAAATCGAACGTCCTTTATGATGCACTTCGAGCATATGTCTTTCCGCCTTCTCACGCGGATAGCCGAAGACCCGTTGGAAGACCATGGTCACGTAGCTCATCAGATTTACCGGGTCGTTGTGCACCACCACTTGCCACGGAAGATCGAGATCTTCTTTCGAACGGGTCTCTTTTTCGATGGCGGGCTCATCAACGGTCGATGGTCCCGCATTTTTCCAAACAGGAAACGCGGTAATCGCCGCGCTTTGAGCCGTCGCCACCTCCTGCCAACGTGGCTCTGCGCTCATATCCAAAAGGCTAACATACGGCGCCTTCAGTTCAAACCGGCCTTCCAAAGAAGAGCGATTTCCAAATCGCCCCGGCGGTTGGGAAACTGCCGCTCGCTGATTGCGGCTGGGGACAGCCGCCGCTATGTCGCCTCGCGGAGAATTCGCTCTTGCATGCTCTCCATTTTGCGTGCGTCGGCTTGCTTCCGATCATCGAAACCGTGCAAATGCAAAAGACCATGCACGATGCACAATCGAAGTTCGCCAGCGAGTGAATTCCCGAAGGCGCGAGCGTGCCGGCGCGCCGTCTCGACGCTGATAAAAATTTCGCCGTGTTGAAACGTCAGCACATCCGTCGATCCCGATTTATTGAGGAATCGGCGATGTAACCCGGCCATGCGCCGGTCGGAAACAAGCAAGATGAAAACTTCGCGCAGCGTTGTTAAGTCCGTCGGTTTCCGTTTGTGCAGTTGCAGACAATAGCGCACTGCTTTCGTGGCGAACTTTTCCAGATCGACGGTGTTAACCGAAAGAGTTCGTTGAAGATTGCGCACGTTGATTTCCGGAGCCGTTGCGGATCTCGAATCGCTCCTCATTGCTACTATGCGTCGAGCGATTTGAGAAGCGCATAAACCATTTCGAGCCGTGGCGTGTGTGAGCCGGCAGCGGCAGCGCGCCGCAGCGGCTCGCCCCAAATCGCTTCGATCTCGAGTGGTTTGCCCGCCTCCCAATCCAGCAACGTGGAAGGTTTGTACGCGCCCATTGCCTCTGTCCGTTTCATTTGCTCGAGGGCTGCAGCGCTTTCCAACGCATGTCCGCATTTGTTCGCTGCGTCGATTACTTCGTGCATGAGCGCCAGCGCTACGCGGTGCAAAGCTTCGTCAGCGAGAATGGCGGCGGTATCGATCCCGCCGGCGAGGATTGACAATCCGTTAAACGGAATATTCCAGACGAGCTTGCGCCAGTGCTCGAGCGCAAGGTCTTCGGCAACGCCGCACTTGATTCCGCAATCCTCAAACTGCGAAGCAATTGCATGTGTGCGTTCGCTCGGTTTGCGCCCGTGTTCGCCGATCACAATGTGTCCGTAGCCGTAGCGCTCGATTTCCGTGCGCGAAACGCGGCTCAAACAAATGAAGCAAAGCCCGCCGAGCACGCTTTCCGTGCCAAAATTCTCCACGAGAAACTCTTCGTTACCCAGACCGTTCTGCAAGGTGAGCAGCATCGTCCGGTCATGTAAAAGCGGCGGGATAAGATCGACGAGATCGGCATTTGAGATCGTCTTAACGGCGATCAGAACCAAATCGCACGGGCCGATTTCCCTCGTCGAGTTGTAACAGTTCACTTTTGCAACTCGGAAGTTCTCATCTTTGCCGCAAATGTATAAACCCTTCTGCTGCACTTCACTCAAGTCCCCGCGCATCAAAAAATGGACGTCGCTCCCGGCGTAGGCGAGTTTCGCGCCGTAATAACTCCCGATCGCTCCCGAACCGATTACACCGATGCGAAAGCTCATTTACCGAGTTAACGATTTATGTCATTCCGAGCGGAGAGAAGCGCAGCCGAGGAATCTCTCATCATTAACAGTAATCCCGCAACAGCGGGAGACTCCGCTCGACATGACAGGAATGAAATGGCTGAATCGCTAACTGTTTTCACGCCGGTGGGCGCATTTCTGACTGGAAATTTCGCGTAATCAAGCGCGCGCCTTTGTTGAATGTAAAATATGCCCACGCCCATTGGAAAAGTACTGCAATCCGGTTGCGGAAGCCGACCAGAAAAATGATGTGCACAAACAGCCAGACGAGCCAGGCGGGAAGCCCGCTCAGGTGCACAAGATTCAGATCCGCGACGGCTTTGTTCCGTCCGATCGTGGCCATGCTTCCTTTGTCCCAATAGCGGAAACGCTGTGGTTTGCGTCCCTCGATCATCGCCAAAATATTGCGCGCAGCGTGACGGCCCTGCTGCATGGCGACCGGGGAAACGCCCGGCAAGGGCTGTCCAGTCTGATACGAAAAATTCGCGAGATCACCGATCACCTGAACTTCAGGATGGCCCGGAATAGTCAGATCGTCGTTAACGATAACACGGCCGACCCGATCGACCGGCGCGCCGAGTGTTTTCCCAACAAATGAAGCGGTGTTACCCGCTGCCCAGATTTTAACACGGCATGGAATAAATTCGTCGCCCACTTGCACTCCCGCCTCAGTGAGATTCGTCGCGCGTGCGCCTGTGCGAACTTCGACGCCGAGATCGACAAGCTGTTTCAACGCGCTCGCGGACAAATCCTCGGGAAAAGCAGCCAGCAGGCGCGGTTCCCCTTCGATGAGAATCACACGCGCTTGCGCTGGATCGATATGGCGAAAATCTTTCGCGAGCGTATAGCGCGCGATCTCTGCGATTGCACCGGCCATTTCCACCCCGGTCGGTCCGCCGCCAATGATTACAAAAGTCATCGCCGCCTTACGCGCTGCTTCATCCGTAATCTTTTCCGCGTATTCAAATGCCAGGAGGAGGCGGCGCCGCAGCTCGATTGCGTCCTCGAGGCTTTTTAATCCCGGCGCCAATTTCTCCCATTCGTTGTGTCCGAAATAAGAGTGCCGGGCACCGGTAGCCAGGATGAGGAAGTCGTAACCGATTTCCATATCGGTCGTCTTTGTTTTTTTTGCATCGACATCGACCGATTTCACCTCCGCAAGCATCACCTCCATGTTCTTGCATTTGCTCAACACCGCGCGCACTGGCGCAGCAATGTCGGCAGGTGACAGCGCGGCTGTTGCGACCTGATAGAGCAACGGCTGAAAGAGATGGTAATTCGTACGGTCGATCACAGTGACCCGCACATCTTGACATGAGAGCTTTTTGGCCGCCTCGAGTCCGCCAAACCCCGCTCCGACTATCACAACGTGCGGCAGTTCCGTCGACGCATTCTGCATATACAGGAATGTTTCGAGAAAGAGAACCGATGCGAGGATTTTCTGTAATCGCGTCGCTGAGCTGAACGCGGATCGCCAGATGGATCGAGCAATTCCATGCTCGATGTTAAAAATAATGCGCCATATTTAGCATCGCGCGACGGAACGACGCGATCCAGCTCCAGAACGGCTACAGCAAAAGCAGTTGTGAGCACTGCGATTTGCTCTATCTTTCGAGTCCTATGCCTAAGGCGATTGCTCGCAGCAAAACACGTAAGGCAGTGGCCAAACGTTTCAAGATTACCGGACGCGGCAAGGTCTTAAGGGCACACTCTTCTCGCCGGCATTTGCTATCGGCCAAAAGTGCGAAGCGCAAGCGCCGGCTGAGTAAAGCGGCGCGGGTTGACAATACGGATGTGGCCCGTATCAAGGCAAATCTGCCGTTCGGCTAGGCAGCATGCCGCGCTGAGCCGCGAGGTCGCAGCGTCGTTTCTTGACGGCAGAAAGCGGTTCGTTCAGTAGCCGGCAGGCGCGACCTCTTCGCTGCGTATCGTGGTGGATGTTCTTGTTACGGTCGTCATCTGTCGCATTGCTTCCAGCGAATCGGGCGCGGGCTCCGGGCTATACAGATCGCGGCGATTAACAAGCGTGGTGCATGAAGTCGCCGCGGCGAAAAGAACCACGAGCAAAGGTAGCGCCAGCCATTTCACAGGGCCGATGCAAACAGAAGCATCATGGCTTGTCAACGCGTTTGGTTCTTTTTCGTAAAAACGCGATTGCATGAGGTCGATGTTGCGGGAAAATTTGTCTTCCGTCAGGGGCTATGGATTGAGGACTTACAAACCCCGCCAGGGCAGGAATGCAGCAACGGTAGTTTGATCCTCCTTGCCGTAGTTCTCTGGCGGACTTTTACTCGTAGAGCGCGACAGTTGGCGCGTTGCGGAGGGCTGGCTATGAAGCTCCTCAAAGTTAAAGCGGTACGTTTTTCGCAAGTGGTCGAAAGAGCCGGTAAACCCGAGGTTTACACTCTTTGGCAAAAACCCGCTGCGGACCGTCATTTTCAATCGCAGATAAAAAACAACCGGGTCATGACAGTTCAAAAGAGCGAAAGCGGGACAGATTTCGGAATCGCAGGTTTCAAAGAAAGAAAAGGCGCGACTTATCTCGTGTTCCCGAAATCGGTGAAACGCTTTGTTGACAAGCGCATCGTTGGAATTGACTGGGCATTTGTCCGGCAGTAGAACCCAAAAACCGAAGCGCTTCCATGAGGTGGCTTCCACGCGCTCCCGAGCTATCGAGTTTTCCAATTGATCTCGACTTACCCCGGTGGCCAGGCGAGGGCACGTTTGCCAAGCAAGTGAACATGCAAGTGCGGCACGCTCTCACCCGCGTCGGGTCCGCTGTTGATCACGACGCGATAGCCACTCGACAAATCCAGCTTCTTCGCGAGATCACCCGCGACCAGAAGTAATTTGCCGAGCAGCGCGCGGTCGTCCTCGGTCGCGTCAGCGAGACGCGGCACCACCCTTTTCGGCGCGATTAGCACATGCACCGGCGCCTGCGGATTGACGTCGTGAAACGCGATTGCGTCATCGTCTTCCCAAATGATTCTCGCCGGAATTTGTCGCGCGATAATTTTTTCAAAAATGGTCATGACATTTTACCCGCCTCCGCCACCGCTACTCCGAATGCATCCGCGAGCAGGCGACACGGCAGGGAGACCAGAACTTCGGAATGAGCGAGCATTAGCGCAAGGAACAATTAAGCAGCGTGAGACTCTCATTCGCCGTTAGTTTTTCGCGCACAAAACAAACGATTTCCTGGCGTAGGGCATCGCAGGCCCGTGTCCATGTTTTTACGCCACGGAGATGTTTCACGCAAGATTGCAGCGAGCAGAGCTGCAGATTGTCCACGCCGGTTTCAATGAGCGTGTTAATTCGCTTTTCCAAAAGATCGAAAAACGCGAGCTCGTATCCTGTGCCTGCTTCATGGGCGATGTCCAGCAATGAGATGGAAATGGGCGGCGGCGAGGGTGCAAAATGCGGGACGATCTCCTTGTAGCCGATCACTTTCAGGACGTAACGCACGGTCTGCGATAGCTGGCTGAAAGCGACCACGTTTTCGTCGTTTCGCAGGTGCAGGTAAAACGCAATGCTCTCGGTAACGTGATCGGTCAGCCACCAGCTCGGATAGCCTGCTTCATCGGCCGCCCGGGTGATTGCAGCGTGCAGCCAATCCCGATTGAACTCGAAGAGTTGACCCGATTCTGTGCGGAGATACGGAAATTCTTCCTTAAACGCGACCATGATTCTTGTTGATTGCAATAGCGCTCGATCGAACAGGGACAGAAGCCGATCCGCCCTGGGTTGTCTCAGGCGGAAACAATTCCCGCTGGAGCGCATTAGTTTTTATTCGGCGGCCCAGCG
>JBIOVE010000194.1:0-10986 GCA_044867565.1 Candidatus Udaeobacter sp.
GCCGCATTGGGTGCGCGGTGAAGAAACGGCGACGCTCATTCAATTTCCGGGACAGGCGGAGAACACGACCCAGAAGATTGTGCTCTGTGCGCTCGGGCCAAGCGTCGCGACGCCGGCGGACGGAATCATCGCCGACGTAATCGCGGTCAGGAATTTTGACGAACTGAAATCGCTGCCTCGCGACAACGTCGCGGGCAAGATCGTGCTTTTCAATTATCCCTTCGACAAGCAAATGGCCGCGGAAGGGCGTGGTGGAGAAGCATACGGCGAAGCAGTTGTTTATCGAGGCAATGGTCCAAGCGCGGCAGCCCGGCAGGGGGCTGTTGCGTGCTTGATCCGTTCCGTCGGCGGCGCCGATTATCGGCTTCCACACACTGGGCAAACCGATTACGCAAATGATGCACCGAAGATTCCAGCCGGCGCAGTCGCCGCGGAAGACGCAGACCTGATTGCCCATCTTGTGCGGCAGGGACCGGTAAAAATGAAATTGATCCTCACGCCGCAGCAATTGCCGGATGTCGAAAGCTACAACGTCATCGGTGACATCAAAGGCAGCCAATATCCGGAACAGGTAATCATCATTTCCGGTCATTTGGATTCATGGGATCTGGGCACAGGCGCAATCGATGACGCGGCGGGTGTCGCAGTTTCGATGGAGGCGGCAAATCTGATTCAAAAACTCCACCTCAAACCGAAACGCACGATTCGCGTCATCGCGTGGATGAATGAAGAGAACGGCCTCGCCGGATCAAAGCAGTATGGGAAAGATCACGAAAAGGAGATGTCCGGGCATTTTGCGGCGATGGAAACAGACGGCGGCGCCGGCCATCCACTCGGCATCAATATCAGGGGAAAGCCAGAAGTGAAAAAGATGCTCGCGCCGGTCGCGGCAATTTTGCAGGAATCCGGCGCGGGCGGGCTGAATCTTGTCGAACACTGTGGCGCTCATATCGAACCGCTTGAGAAAGGCGGCGTGCCGGCGTTCAGTCCAATTCAAGACAGCCGTTTCTATTTTAATTATCATCACACAGCCGCCGACACGCTGGACAAGATCGTACCGAAAGAATTGGCGGAGAACTCTGCTGTCGTTTCGGTCCTTGCCTATGCGCTTGCGAACATGGAACAACCTTTGCCTCGTTGAATTTCGAAGCGGTTTATAATGCCGAAACATGAATAGAGCGACTGATGATCGCAAGGCGCCGTTTCCTTCGCGGCTGGGGCGTTGGACCGCGGAGCTGGTATTGGTCTTTGTCGGTGTCTATGGAGCCTTTTGGCTGAGCAATTATCAACAGCATCAGCAGGATGCAGAACGGCGAGATCGAATCCTGGCGTTCATCGAGCAAACGTTGCGCGAAGGAATCGAGAGCTCAAAAACTAACCGCGCGAAGGAACAAGAACCAGAAGCCACGGAGTTTCGGCGCGCCTTGGACACCGGTGAGATGCCGCCGCTGCGTCCCTTTGTTTTCATCACGGACTACAGCCCAAGCGACTTAGCCACGATGCTGCAATCCGGCGGCGTCCAGCTGCTCGACGTGCAGACGCTCAGGGCGCTGCGCAACGACGAAGCGGTTATCCGCTGGGGATTGGCCCGCATGACGCGTTATCAAAAATTAAGTGACGAACTGATCGTGCCGAATCTCGACCAGGACATTTCCTTCTTTTACGTTCTGGCCACAAAGAAATTGCGAAAACAGTTCGAGATATATCCCCAAGCTCTGGAAGCAAGAGTGAAATTCGCTAACGAGCTTGAACAGACCCACACTGAGCTCCTCAAACAAATCCAAGCGGAGCGGCGATGAAATCGTTAACATGAATCCAACGATCCGAATCTTCGCATTCCTCTTGTCCATCTTGGCCGCGAGTTTCGGGTCGGCCGCCGATTATCCGGCGCCGAGTGAGGGCGACTACACGATTCGCGATTTCAAATTTGCTTCAGGAGAAACGTTGCCGGAGTTGCGTCTCCATTATCGGACGTTGGGAAAACCAGAGAAGGATGCACAGGGCAAAACGACCAATGCCGTTCTCATCATGCATGGGACAACTGGGAGCGGCGCACAATTTATTCGCCCGGAGTTTGCCGGCGACCTGTTCGGGAAAGATCAGTCGCTCGATGCGACCAAGTTTTTCATTGTGTTGCCGGACGGGATCGGTCACGGCAAATCGAGCAAACCGAGCGATGGGATGCACGCGAAATTCCCGCGCTACGGTTACATCGACATGGTGGAGGCACAATATCGGTTGCTTACCGATGGACTCGGCGTGAATCACGCGCGGCTGGTGATGGGAACGTCAATGGGCGGGATGCACACCTGGCTGTGGGGCGAGTTGCATCCCGATTTCATGGACGCACTCATGCCGCTGGCGAGTTTGCCGACACAAATCTCCGGGCGCAATCGGGCCTGGCGTCGCATGATCATCGACGCGATCCGCAACGATCCTGATTGGAAAGGCGGCGATTATGCGAAGCAGCCGTCGAGTCTGCGCACCACTACGGAGATGCTCTGGTTCATGAGCGGCAATCCGCTTCTGCGGCAAAAGGAAGCGCCGACACTGGCGAAGACGGATGAGGTGCTCGACAAATTTGTCGACGACCACATGAAAACGGGCGACGCGAATGATGTGCTCTACGCACTCGAAGCTTCACGCGATTACGATCCCGGCCCAAGCCTGGAAAAAATTCGTGCGCCACTTCTCGCGGTCAATTCGGCTGACGATCTGATCAATCCGCCCGAGCTTGGAATTCTGGAACGAGAGATCAAACGCGTCCCGCATGGCCGCGCGGTTGTGATCCCGTTAAGCGATAAAACGCGCGGTCACGGCAGCCACACCATCGCGGCGCTATGGAAAGACGAGTTAGCGAAGCTGCTGAAGCAAACGGAAACGAATCGGTCGGCTCAATCTCCGTAGTTGTACGCTCCGCCATAATAACTGTAATACGGATAGTACGGGTAATAATCCGGTCCGTAATAAGTATTGTAGCGGGACTCCGGTGTGTAAGTCTCAGCGTAATACTCTCCAGCGCATCCACTGAGCGAAAGGGCAAAGAGGCCCGCGCACAACAGCGAGAGCACCCTTGCCGCCACGTCGCGGCGCATATTCGTAGTTGCTGTCACTAAAAGCTCCCTTCATTCATTTAATTCAATTACTCAAAGAAACAAAGCCAAAAAAATCGCCAGCCCCAGCTTCGAAGTGCGAGATTTCAGCGCATTGCTAAGCAGTTTACGCGCATCGGCGCACAGTTGCATGCACCGATGCGCGATGAGGCGCGTGCCGCAAATCAGTAGCCATACCCGCCGTAGTAGCGAGTGCCGTATCTAGTGTAATAACGGGTGCCAGAGTAGGTCGGCCGGTAATAAGAATACGGGTAGTAATCGTAACCGGGTGTATAATACGACGTCGGATAATAATAACCGCTGTCATACGCGGTCACGTAAGGACCCTCCGCACATCCGCCGAGAAAAGCTGCGACCACGCCTGCGCAGAGCAATGAGAGCAGGAGCCCTCGCTTGCTGTGCTTGGATTCGTATTTCGTTTTCATCAGATGATGCCCTTTCATTGGATTGAATTTCCCTTCTCCATCTTCGGAACCGCGCGTTGACTCCGGCCGAGGGCCATTTGCACGGAAAGCCAGCCGATGCGGGACGTATCAGCACCCGCTCAACTCGGCATCCTCAAAGGGCCCAGCCGGCAACTCCAGCGGTCCCATTTTAGCCTGCTCGCCCATTGGGCAACATGAGTATTCCTCATAAGCAAGTCTCATTATAGGAATCGCACTGCGCCGCTCACTCGGTCGTGAGGAGCGCGCGTTGACACAAATACGTTTATCCGTATATGTGTATGCGATGAACACGCATAGAAACGGCGAGCCGGCGTTCCTCTTTAAGACATTGGCCGATCCAACGCGGTTGCGCTTGCTCAATCTGCTGGCGGCAGGCGAAACCTGCGTCTGCGAATTGACCGACACTCTGCGCGTCGTTCAACCCAAAGTGTCGCGGCACCTCGCTCACTTGAAGCGCGCCGGTTTGGTGGAAGCGCGCCGCGATGGAAAATGGATGCATTATCATTGGGCGAACCACGGCGATCCGCTAATTCGCCACGTTCTCACCGGGTTGCGCGAGTGGATGGCGAAAGATCAATCCATGAATGGCGAGCGCCGCAGACGCAACAAAGTTTGCTGCAGAATCAGTCGAAGAAAACCGAACAGAATAACAAACAAATGAAAACGAACGAATTCATCTCCGCATTGCGCGCCGCGCCCGACAATCAGTTGATCTTTGTCGATCGTGAAGGTCACGCTGTGCACAGTGGTTATCACCTTACGGAATTAAAAGCGGCCACGCTGCACACGGTCGATTGCGGAGGACAAACCAACCGCTGGCAGGAAACGATCGTGCAGCTTTGGGCGCCGTCACACGCAGATGGCGAATATATGACGGCGGCGAAGTTTCTGAAAATTTTCGACAAAGTGCGCGGGATGATTCCGCTCGACCTCGATACCGAGGTTCGCATCGAATACGGCGACGAAAATTTCTTTCCTTCGACATATCACGTTCGTTCGGCGACGCACGATCAAAGCTCGACGCGTGTGTTGCTCGAACCGCCAAAGACGACGTGCAAAGCGCGCGATCGCCGTCTCGCGACTTTGTCGACAGCAGCTGCGTGCTGTGCTCCGGCGGCGGAGGCGTGCTGCAGCGCTTAGGATTCCAAAAAACGTTTTCAGATCGACATCGTCGCTCGACACTCCTTGAATCGATGCGATGAAGCGGAATCTCTTTTGCCTCGGCGTTTTTCTGACAATCGTGCCGGCAATGTTCGCGCAGAATCGGTCGCTATCGCCAAGTGGCGAAGATTTTGACGTTATCATCAGAGGCGGCACCGTTTACGACGGCACAGGCGCGGAGTCGAAACATGTCGATGTTGCAATTAGCAGCGATCGGATCGCGGGCGTGGGCGATTTCAAAACGGCGAAAGCGAAAACGGTTATCGATGCAAATGGGCTCGCGGTCACGCCTGGGTTCATCAACATGCTCTCATGGTCGACCGTATCTTTGATCGAGGATGGCCGCTCCCAAAGTGAGATCCGGCAGGGCGTCACGACCGAGATAATGGGCGAAGGCGAATCTATGGGGCCGGTGAACGATCCTGTCCGTGAGCACATGATTCGTCAGCAGGGCGACATCAAATACGATATCAAGTGGAACACGCTCGCGGAATATCTCCGTTATCTCGAAACGCGCGGCGTTTCATGCAACGTGGCCTCGTTTATCGGCGCGACCACGATCCGTGAAAACGTGATCGGCTTCGAAGACAAAGCGCCGACGCCAGAACAGCTCGATCAGATGCGTGAACTCGTGCGCAAAGAAATGGAAGCAGGCGCGCTGGGAATCGGCACATCGCTCATTTATCCGCCGGCGTTTTACGCGAAGACCGAGGAGTTGATCGAGCTCTGCAAAGTAGCGGCAAAATATCAGGGCAAATACATCTCGCACATGCGTAGCGAGGGTAATCGACTGCTCGAAGCGCTGGACGAATTGATTCGGATCAGCCGGGAAGCCGGTATTCCCGCAGAGGTTTATCACATCAAGGCTGCCGGCAAACAAAACTGGCCGAAGATCGACAATTTGCTTTCGCGAATTGAAGCCGCGCAGAAAGAAGGGCTGAAAATCACAGCGGATATGTACACCTACACGGCAGCGGGGACCGGGCTCGATGCTTGTCTGCCGCCGTGGACTGAAGACGGCGGCTACTCTGCGTTGTTCAAACGCCTGCGGGACCCGGCGACACGAGAAAAAATCGCTGCAGAAGTAAACAAGGACAGTGACGAGTGGGAAAATCTTTATATCGGCGCAGGTTCGCCCGACAAAATTTTGCTGGTCGGATTCAAATCCGACAAACTGAAGCCGCTCACAGGAAAATCGCTGGCCGAGGTGGCAAAGATGCGAGGCAAAGATCCGATCACGACGATTATGGATTTGATTGCCGAAGATGAGTCGCGGATTGAGTCGATTTATTTTTTGATGTCGGAAGAGAACGTGAAAAAGGAGTTGGCGAAACCGTGGATTTCCTTCGGCTCCGATGAAGCGGCGCAAGCGCCGGAAGGCGTGTTCCTGAAATCGAATCCGCATCCGCGCGCTTATGGGAATTTTGCGCGGGTGCTCGGCAAATATGTGCGGGACGACAAAGTGATCCCAATGACTGAGGCGGTACGACGGCTAAGCGGGTTACCGGCGATGAATCTTGGGCTCGATCACCGCGGCTTCCTTAAAGAAGGAATGTTTGCCGATGTCGTTGTTTTCGATCCCGCAACAATTTCCGATCGCGCGACGTTCGAGAAACCGCATCAATACGCCGTGGGTATAAAACACGTCTTCGTGAATGGCGTGCAAGTCCTCAAAGACGGCGACCACACCGGCGCCAAGCCGGGCCGCGCATTGTGGGGCCCGGGGGAAAACGCGATAACATCGACATCGTCGCTTCCCCGATGATTCGTATGAGACCCATACGACGCATGAGGCGCTGCGCTCAATCGAGAAGGAAACACGCGAAGAGGGCGTTCCCCGCGAAATAATTAGTGACAACATTCCAATCAGGAAGAAAGGAGTTTTAACTATGGCAATTATCCCACGGAAAAGAAGTGAAGAACATTCACTGGCAGAGCGCGCCGGCGATCCGTTCGGTTATTTGCGCCATCAGATCAACCGGGTGTTTGACGATGTTTGGAGGAAACCGTGGCTGACGCCGCGCGAAACCTTTGCCGGTTTTTGGCCGCAAGTGGATGTGACCGAGACAGACAAGGAAGTGAAGGTCTGCGCCGAGATTCCGGGCGTGGATGCGAAAGACCTCGATGTAAGCGTTGAGGACGGAACGCTCACCATCCGCGGCGAAAAGAAATATGAGCGGGAGGAAAACGAGAAAGGACAATACCGGATGGAGCGCAGTTATGGCTCGTTCGAACGCGCCATCCCGTTGCCGACGGAGGTGGATGAATCGAAAGCAAAAGCCGAGTTTAAGAAAGGCGTGTTGCGATTGACCCTTCCCAAGCGCCCGGGAGCGCAGTCGCGCCGGAAGAAAATTCCCGTCGCATAACCGGACACGATTTGGGTGCGAGCTGCAGGGGAAGCGGACGGCTTCCCCTGCAGGTTGAAAAGGGAGCGCGATCGGCGGACGTTTGTTCTGTCATGGATCCAACCCGCAACGTCAAACTGCGCTGGCTGCACGGCACGCTCTATGATGCGACATCGGAGCTGGCGCGTTTGCAGTTCTCGCGGTTCGGCGCGCATACATGGCAACCGGCGATCAACGCCTATCGCTGCGAAAATTGCATTCGCGTTTGTGTCGATCTTGCTGGAGTTGACCGGTCATGCATCGACCTCACAGTCGAGCCAGAGCGCCTTATTGTTCGCGGCGTGCGCGACGTTCCCGAGCCGACGCACGCCGAGGGACGCGCCGTGCAATTGCTGGCCATGGAGATTGATTATGGACCGTTCGAGCGCGAAGTGCGTTTACCGGCGTTGGTGGATATTGAAAAAGTGCATGCCGAGCAGCGAAACGGGTTCCTCTGGATATCGCTGCCGTTGAAATCATGAACGACGAACCGCTGATCGCTCTGCAAGAAGGCACCGATGGAAAATCGGCTCCAGCGAAGTCCCTTGGAATGGGAAACATCGCCGAGACTTCAGCCACCCAGGTTCCCGACGTTCTTTCCATTCTGCCGTTGCGCAGCTTTGTCGTGTTTCCGGGTACGATCCTTCCGCTGACAGTCGGCCGCGCCGCATCGATCAAGCTGCTCGACGAAACGCTGCCTCAAACAAAAATCATCGGTTTACTGACGCAACGCGACGAAACCAAAGAAGATCCGCAGGCACAAGATCTCTATTCAGTCGGCACGGCAGCCATTGTTTTGAAACTTCTACGCCAGTCGGATAATCACGTTATCATTGTAGTGCAAGGTCTCCGCCGGTTTGAGCTGCGAAAAATTGTCGCCACAGATCCGTATCTGCGCGCTGAGGTCGAGCTGCTCAATTCGAAAGCGCCGCCGCGCACCAAGGAGTGGGAAGCGACTTTTCGGAATTTGCGCGATTCGGCCGCGAAACTTCTCGAGCTTACTCCCGATGTGCCCGAACAAGCGCGTGCCGCAGTGCTCAGCATGGAGGACCCCGAACAATTGACTGATTTCCTCGCGCCAAATTTGAATGTGGAAACGGCGCAAAAGCAGGCCATTCTTGAGGAACTGGACGTCGAAAAACGGCTGACCGCCGTCCAGAAAGGTACCTCGGCGCAACTCGAGATCGCGCAAATTCAACAGAAGCTGCAACAGGACGTTCAATCGCAATTTTCCGAAGCGCAGCGCCGCGCTTATTTGCGCGAACAGATGAAAGCGATCCAGCGCGAGCTTGGCGAAGAGACGGGCGCGAGCGACCAGATTGCGCAATTGCGCAAGCGACTGGAAGAAGCAAAACCGCCCGACGAGGTTCTCGCGCAAGCCGATCGCGAACTAAAGCGTCTCGACGTCATTCCGCCGGCCAGCCCGGAGTATTCCGTGATTGTCAGCTATGTGGAAACGATCGCCGAGTTGCCGTGGTCAAAATTGAGTGAGGACAATCTCGATCTCGACCAGGCGCAGCAAATTCTCGATCGCGATCATTACGATCTCGAAAAGGTAAAACGGCGACTCATCGAATATCTCGCCGTTCGCAAATTAAATCCGCAGGGGCACGGGCCGATCCTCTGTTTTCTGGGGCCGCCTGGTGTTGGCAAGACAAGCCTCGGTCAGTCAATTGCCGATGCGCTCGGCCGGAAATTTGTGCGGATGAGTTTGGGCGGCATCCGGGACGAAGCGGAGATTCGTGGGCATCGCCGCACTTACATCGCTTCGATGCCGGGGCGGATTATTCAAGAACTGCGCCGGGCCGGCACTCGCAACCCCGTGATGATGCTCGATGAGATCGATAAGATCGGCGCCGATTTCCGCGGGGATCCGGCGAGCGCGCTGCTCGAAGTGCTCGACCCGCGTCAGAACAATACATTTTCCGATCGCTACCTCGATGTGCCGTTCGATTTATCGCAGGTGCTCTTCATTGCGACCGCGAATTATATGGATGGTGTGCCGGAACCGTTACGCGACCGGATGGAAGTGATCTCGCTCCCCGGGTACACCGAGCGAGAGAAGCTTGAGATTGCAAAACGATATTTGGTTCGGCGTCAGCTTGAGGAAAACGGTCTGAAACCAGAGCAATGCGAATGGCAGGAAGAAGCCTTCCGCCGGATTATCAACGATTACACGCACGAGGCCGGGGTGCGCGAACTGGAAAGGCAAATCGGCGCAGTCTGCCGCGCCGTGGCAGCGCAGGTGGCGCGCGGGAAAACCGAACGGGTAACGGTCACTCCGGAACGAGTGGCCGAGTTGCTCGGCCCGGCCAAGTACATTCGTGAGACAAAACTCAAAACGAGTCAGCCGGGCGTTGTCACCGGACTGGCTTACACCCCGGCTGGCGGCGAAGTACTGCACATCGAAGCGATGCGTTATCCGGGAAAAGGCAACATCACGCTCACCGGACACATCGGCGAAGTGATGAAAGAATCTGTCCAGGCCGCGCTCAGCCTGGTGCGCAGCCGCGACGGCCTGATCCATGCAAAGCCGGAAGATTTCCGTAAGATGGACATCCACGTGCATGTTCCTGCCGGCGCTGTGCCGAAAGACGGACCGTCAGCAGGCATCGCCATGTTCACCGCGCTCGCTTCGCTTTTCAGCAACACGCCCGTGCGTCCCGATGTCGCCATGACCGGCGAGATTACGTTGCGCGGACTCGTTCTGCCGATCGGCGGCCTCAAGGAAAAAAGTCTGGCGGCGATGCGTGCCGGCATTTCCACCGTCATCATTCCGAAGCTCAATGAAAAAGATCTTGTGGATGTTCCGGAAGAGGCGAAACAAAAACTCAAATTCATTCCGGTTGAAAATGTCGATGAAGTATTGAGCGCCGCGCTCGAGAAGGATGGCGCCGCGCCTTCGTCAGAAATGGACAAAAAACTGTAGGGGAAGTCAATCAGTGTCCTTCGGCTTCGGCACGCTGCTCGATCTGTTCCAGACTTGGTTCGGCCCTTTGAATCCAATCGCGTGCTTCGTTGATTTCATTCGGATTCACCGGGATCGCCCGCGGAATTTCTTCCCCTCTTGCTACCATCCGGCCTTCAAACTTCACGGGTTTCGCGCGTTTGATCGAGAATTCCCAATGATGCCCGAAGCGGTAGAGTGCATAAAACATCGTCTTCGCTTCCGCCGCGCTGACGCCGCTGCATCGCATGGCGTTGTAAAACATCCGGTCGCAATCCTGCCATGGCCGCTTCTTTTGCTCGTAGGCGACATCGTGCAGCACAGAGGCGTATCGATACTTTCCTTCGAAGGGTCCACCCATGACCGACCAGAGGTAACGAGGAATTGATGCGCCATCGACTTGCGATCCGGCTGGCGCGATCCAAACAAAACCGCTCGGATCCGTATAGCGCAGTTCGTTCAGCAGCGTCATGCTGCGACCATCGGAATTCCAACGTGTCTCAACTGGTCCGCTGTAGTAACCCCACTTATTCAATTGCGTCGCGCCGGCGGTCCAACTCGGACTTTTTCCTGAACCGCATGCCGTCAGGAAAGCGGCGCCAAGCAGAACGAAACTCTTGAGTTTTACTTTCATTGTCGATCCTGCAGACCGGGCGTTCGAACTTCAACGCTCCGCCGGGACCAAAGATGCCTCGCGTGTTGGTTCCTGCGGTCTTGGCTCGGACGGCGTGATCGGCTTCCCTTCGGTCTGTTTTCGATAGGGCTGGAGATAAAACATCATGAACACGCCAATCACGACGAGTAACGACCCGATCCATTTTAACAACCAGCCCGGATCGCGCAAAATCTGCACGGTGCTTTGTCCGAGATTTTTGGGATTCCATGACGCTTGGGAAATCTTGTAAGTGAGTCCTGTCCAAGTCCGCCACCAGGCG
>JBIOVE010000195.1:0-9041 GCA_044867565.1 Candidatus Udaeobacter sp.
GTTCGACTTATTCACCGAACAAGTCGGAGCCGCACGAAAGTCGCTCGCATATAGATTGACATATCGAAACCGAAGTCGCACACTGACAAGTGAAGAAGTAAACGAGGTGCACGCCAGGATTCGCGAACGATTAAGACGCGAACTCGGCGTCACCCTGCGGGAATAGTTCTTTGATAGAGTGAGAGCCGTTCGTTGAGGGTTGGGCAGGAAACCAGTGCTTTTCTCTCAACTCTCAACTAACGGCTCTTACTAATTTACCCTGCGATGTTCGAGATTACAGGTGGGATTCCCGGACCGATAATTGGCTAGCTTAAGGAGGCTGAGTCGCTGGAGAACATGACAAGCCTTAATTGGAAGTCAGACGCTGCGGCGACGGTCGTCCACCCGTTACAAAAAGGGAACGGGAGATCCGCCTAAACGGCACCGGCGGGGTAAAATTTTCAGGAATGCCCGGATCGATTATTTCGATTCGGGCATTTTTCGTTGTAGCGGCGCGCGCGCGCCTCGCACAGCAAAGCGACTACCGCTATTGAAAATGTGTCGATTAGAACCGACACTGCACTTCGATGTGCGCGTTACTCGCCCTCGAAGACGGCCGGTTTTTTGAGGGGGAATCTTTTGGCGCAACCGGAACGCGCGTCGGCGAGATTTGTTTCAATACCGCCATGACCGGTTATCAGGAAGTGCTGACCGATCCATCCTATCGCGGGCAGATCGTCGCGATGACTTATCCCTTGATCGGAAATTACGGAATTAATTCGCTCGACCAGGAAAGCCGGTCGCCGCACGTGCGCGGATTCGTAATAGAAGAATTAACTGAGATCCCGAGCAATTGGCGCTCCGAGATGTCGCTCGATGAATATTTGCGAAAATGGAAAATTCTCGGTACGCAAGGAATCGACACGCGTGCGCTGACACGCCATTTGCGTACCCGCGGCGCGATGAAAGCCTGTTTGACGACAGAAAAGATTTCGCCCGAGGAAGCGACACAACGGGCGATCGAAGGTGAAGGGGTAATCGGAATGGATTACGTGCGCGAAGTATCCACGCCAGAGATTTATCGATGGGACCCCGAGGATAAACTCAGCACGCCGTGGTCGATCATGTCTGGCAACGGCGGAAGCAAACGCGCGCTGCCGCCCATCCGATTTCGTATCGCGGCGTACGATTATGGGATGAAGGAAAATATCTTGCGCCTGCTGCGCCAGAAAGGCTTCGGTGTCACGGTTGTTCCGGCATCGACAACTGCGGAAGAAGTGCTCGCGCTCGATCCCGATGGAATTTTTCTGTCGAACGGTCCTGGCGATCCGGCCGCGCTACCGTATGCACACAAAGCGGTGCACGATTTGATGGGCAAGAAACCGATCTTCGGGATTTGTCTCGGCCATCAAATTCTCGGCTTCGCGTTCGGCGGATCGACGTTCAAATTGAAATTTGGACATCGCGGCGCGAACCAGCCGGTAAAAGATTTGAACAGCGGCAAAGTGGCGATCACAGCGCAAAATCACGGTTTCGCAGTCGATCCGGATTCGCTGCCGTCGAATGTCGAAGTAACGCACATCAATTTAAACGACGGCACGGTCGAGGGAATGCGGCACAACGAGTTGCCGATCTTCAGCGTGCAATATCATCCCGAAGCTGCGCCCGGTCCGCACGATGCCTCTTACTTCTTCGACCAGTTCGCGGATTTGATTGAAGAACAAAGGTAGGGCGCGATCTCCGAGCGCGCCGACTTATTCAATTCGATGGCCCCGAAGATGCGTCCGCACCGGATTGACCAGTGCGCCGAGCCGTTCACATTTGTCACATGTTTAATTCAACAACAAACAAATCGACTGCCTTGAAAGTTGCAGTCGCGGCGACCTTTGTCACCGCTCTAGCGATCTCTCCGCTGGCCGTAGCGCAAGAGCACGAGCACTCGCCCTCGCCGAGCTCCGGCGCGGCAAGCGGAAAAGAAGATCTGAGCGCATCTGCCGAAAAAACGGTCAGCGGCGAAGTGGTCGATATGATGTGCTATGTCGACCATAACGCGATGGGCGAGAAACACGGTCAATCCTGCGGGGCCAAGTGCATCAGGAGCGGCGGCCCAGTCGGCATCGTGAGCGAGGGTAAAGCGTATCTCGTTGTTGGCGAACACAAGCCGATCAATGATCAACTTGCCGAATACTGCGGTAAAACCATAACTGTAAAAGGTAAACTGGCGGAACGTGGCGGTATGGCGATGATCGAGAACGCCGAGATCGTCAAGAAGTAGCGGAGTTCCTAATATTGGGCGTCGACAGCGCGGAGGCGCCCTCCATTGGTTTCTATTTGTAGTAAGGCCGCAATGAAGCGCGCAGCTTTCCAACTTTAAGAGCTCCTTCAATTTGCAAATCGGGAACCGAATCATTGGAAAGGCTGCGGATCTCGCCCGCCTCCAGCGCCGCCATCGGCAATCCGTCGCGAAACAAAATGCGATTTGCCGTGAGCGCGGCAATTCTTGGCCCGGGCGTTAGAATCCCCTGTAAATTTAGCGGATCGGCGGCGCTGAGGACGATCAATTCGCCCATAGGTGATGCTTTGCGAATGGAACGCAACAAGCCGATGGCTTCGGGCAACGCGAATTGTTCGCCGCTGACTCCTCCGACGAAATAACCGCCGCGAATCTCGCCGCGCGCCTCCCAGCGCCGGTAAATACGGCCCAGTCCATACCAGGTTACGCCAAGGCTCTCGCGCTCGAGCAAACGACGAAACACAACTCCGTAGCGACCAAGCAATACCCGCGCAAATTTCTCGATGGCCACATCATGCGAATTCGGAACCACGCCATTGTGAGACGGCTCGGAATCGGATACGAGTTGCGTTCTCAGCAACGACCATCGCCCTGCAAACTCGATGCTCGCAAGATTTGTTCTGCGGCGGCGTTTTCCTTCGTTGCGCCCAAACGTTGGCCGTTTGTTTGATGGAACCAGAAGCGCGCGCAATCCATCGAAACTGTCTGACGTGACAAGGCCAAGCGCAGCGAGCTGGGACAACGCTTCTTCAACTTGAGAGGGGAGCAGACCGGTTCGGCGCACGATTTCGGTGAAGAAAAGCGCGCCGCCGCTCCTCAACGTGTCGAGCACAGTTCGCGTGTCGGCGGAAAGTTCCGCTCCTGAGTTTGTTTGAGCTAAATCCAGCCAGTCATGGAGATTTTCGCGCTGGTAGAGCGCAATGGGACTCGTCCGCAACGGCGCGAAGACACGGGGTCTTGGATTTTGCGGTGGACTCAAACGTCCCCAGCCAACACGGCCAGAAAAACAAAGACGGTCCAGCCATTCGGGGTCGTATTCGTTAACGCGCGCCGCCAGGACCGCCGACTCCCAGGCGGCGAGCGGCAGCTCACAACCGTCAAGCTGCTCCAGAACCGACCGTAAACCTTCCAAACCTTCAACGCGATGTTGTGGATCAGCGCGCTGCCATGCGAAAAGAAAACGGTAAAAATCCTGTGGGGAGACCGGTTCGATTTCGGCGCGCAGCCGGTCAATCGTGAGTCGATGAATTCGCGCCAGCAACCGGCGATCGCACCATTCCTGCTCGGTCGCGTCAGGATGAAATTTGCCGCGCAGAACAAAGCCTTCGGCTTCGAGCGCCAGCAATGCGGCGTCGATTTCGGAACGCGATAAGCTCAGTATGTCTGTTAGCTCACGAGCAGTGATTGGCCCGGCAACTTCCATTCTCCCGCGAAGCAATTCGCGAATCGCATCGGCGCGTTCGAAAGTTTCTCGTCGCGCGGATTCCGGCGCGACCAATGCAGGTTCAAGCGCGGCCTGCGAATAGATCGTTTGAAGGATTGGCAAACGTTCGGCGGCCGCCCAAAACGTTTTTTCTCCAAATCGGAGTCGCGTTGCTCGATTCGAAGCAACGAGTTCTTTTAGCAAATGTTCTGCGGCCGCGCCGTTTCCTTCGTGATGAACGGAAACTCCGGCTTCCTCTGGCGTGATCACCCCGAGCAGCATCAGCGCATCGTGCAATTCGTCCGCGTTAGTCGCCTCTGGCCACGCTTGTTTCTGCACTTTGTCGATCGCGGCCGCGTCGAGAACACCGAGACCATCGCTGCCGCTTCTTTCCGAGGCGCGGCGCGTGTAAACTGCCTGAGTCCGCCGCTCTTCCAGAGGCGCGTTATCGAGAAATGCATAGGGTCGCGCGTTCAGAATTTCAGCCGCGAGCGGCGACGGCTCCGGCAAATCACACGCGATGCAACGAATCTCACCGCGTTCAATTTTGCCCAACACTTCTTCCAGCCCGTCAATGTCCATCGCTTCAGTGAGGCAATCGTCGATCGTCTGTTTCACTAGCGGGTGATTGGGAATCTCGCGGTCGCCAACGATGTGCTCCAAACAAGCGAGTTGGTCGGGAAACACTGCAGCTAAAAGATTCTCCGACTCCATGCGCTGCAGCGGCGCCGCGATTTTTGAGCCACCACGAAAACGGGGCACCGCGAGCGAGCGGGTCGCGTTCCAACGCCAGCGAATCGTGAACATCGGCGCATCAAGCAATGCCTGAACGAGCAGGTCGCGAACGGTCTTTGCATTCAGATAGCGAAAAACTTCTTCGAGCGGGAATGAGTGCTGCGTGCCGAGCGATATCACAATGGCATCGTCGGTAGCAGCTGCTTGCAGCTCGAAATTGAACGAACGGCAAAAACGCTTTCGTAGCGCGAGTCCCCAGGCGCGATTGATTCGATTGCCGAAAGGCGAATGCAGAACGAGCTGCATTCCGCCCGATTCATCGAAGAAACGTTCCATCATGAGTGTTTGTTGCGAAGGAATCGCGCCGAGTGTCCGATGAATAGCAATGAAGTAATCGGCTATTTGCTCGGCGGCGTTCGCCGGCAGGTGAATTTCCTGTACCAGCCATTCACCAACGTTTGCGCCGTCAGCCAGCCGCCGTTCGATGTCGGTCCGAAACATCGAGACAGCCTGTGACAATTCTGCCGTCCGGGCCGGTGCTTCCCCCAGCCAAAATGGAATTCCCGGCGGCTGGCCTTTCGCGTCTTCGACGCGGACGACCCCGGAATTGATGCGCAAGATTCGCCACGATGCGTTGCCAAGTTGAAAGATGTCGCCCGCCAGACTTTCGACCGCGAAGTCCTCGTTCACTGTGCCGATGAAAGTCTCTGATGGTTCGACGACGACTCGATAATCTGCGTTGTCTGGAATCGCGCCACCGGACGTCAGCGCGACCAATCGCGCGCCGCGCCGGCCGCGCAAACGATGATTGATCGTATCATGGTGAATCAACGCGGCACGCCGGCCGCGTTTCGTGCTGAAACCTTCGGCGAGCATTCTAATAACCCTGTCGAATTCTTCGCGAGTGAGATTCCGGTAAGGCCAGGCTGAACGAATGAGCTCAAAAAAATTCGCCTCGTCCCAATCCTCGCTCGAAGTGGCCGCGACGATTTGTTGTGCGAGAACATCGAGCGGTTTTTCGGGAATCAGCAAACGATCGAGTTCGCCGCGTCGAACGCAACGCAGCAGCGCCGCGCATTCGATGAGTTCGTCCCGGCTCAATGGAAAGATGCGGCCCTTCGGCAGCCCGCCGCGTTTGTGCTCGGCGCGACCGACTCGTTGAAGCAGCGCGGCGATGGAGCGCGTCGTGCCGAGTTGGCAAACAAGGTCAACCGAGCCAATATCGATCCCAAGCTCCAGCGACGCCGTCGCCACAAGCGCTTTCAGGTCGCCGCGCTTTAAACGATCTTCGGCGTCGAGACGCAGCTTGGCGGAAAGGCTGCCATGATGCGATGTAACCGCGTCTGCTCCGAGTAATTCGCTCAGATGTTGTGTCACGCGCTCGGCCATCCGGCGCGTATTCACGAAAACCAAAGTTGTGCGATGCGCTTGAATCAACTCGGCGAGCCGGTGATAAACTTCCTCCCAAACTTCGTTCGACATCACAGCTTCAAGTGGCGACTTGGGGAGCTCAATCGCCAGATCCAATTCGCGCCGGTGACCGATCTCGATGATTTCGCAATCGGGCCCGCCAGCCTCGTCCACCGCGCCGGTGCCGACCAGAAAACGTGCAACCTCCTCAATCGGTTTTTGCGTTGCGGACAAACCGATTCGCTGAAGTCCGCCTGAGGCCGATTTCGTGAGCGCGGTCAAACGTTCGATGCTCAAGGCAAGGTGAGCTCCGCGCCGGTCGTCCACGACAGCGTGGATCTCGTCCACGATCAGAGCTCGCACCGTGCTCAACATGCGCCGGCCGGATTCTGAAGTGAGCAGCAGATACAAAGATTCCGGCGTGGTGACGAGAATGTGCGGCGGCTTCTTGACGAGCGCCTGGCGTTGCGCGGCGCTGGTGTCCCCGGTCCGAACCTCAGCGCGCACGTCAATCTCGCGGCCCTCTGTTTGTTGCAACAATGCGCGAATTCCAGCGAGGGGCTCTTGAAGATTTTTGCGAATGTCGTTGCTCAGCGCCTTAAGCGGCGAGACGTAGACGACTTGCGTTTCATCCGGCAATTCGGCCTTCACGCCTTCGCGAAACAAAACATCTAGCGAAGCGAGAAACGCCGCCAGCGTTTTACCCGAACCTGTCGGGGCAGAGATCAGCACATGCCGGCCGGATTGGATCGCTGGCCAGCCGCGGGTTTGAGGTTCGCTCGGTGAGCCGAACGTTTGATCGAACCACTGCGCGACCGCGGGATGAAACCGAAAGGATTGCATGAATGCGATAAATCGGAGCGTCTAATTTATGCGACGCCACGAGAAAGAAAAGCGGTGCCATTAGGCTTCGATCCTGCCGACAAGATGTGGCTCTGTTCAAAACGAACCCACTGTCTGTGCTACAGGCGAGCCCTGAGCGCGATCACTTCGCGCAGCATGCGTAAGCTGTCGTGAATGAACTGAACTTTGCTTCCTTCCGCGTGATTCCAGCGCACTGGAATCTCGCGGATGCGCAATCCGGCGCGCTGCGCCAGATAAAGCAACTCCACATCGAAAGCAAAGCCAGCAATGCGAGCGGCTTCGAGAACCGGGCGACAAACATCTATGCGGAACGCTTTGAAACCGCATTGTGTGTCCCAAAACGGCAGACCAGTGGCGAGCCGCACAAGAAGATTGAAAACGCGGCCAGCCTGTTCGCGCCCCCAGGGTTGGTGCTGACCGATCAAGCTCCGGTCGATTGCGCGCGAACCAAACGCGATGTCGATCTCATTGCGGACAATCGGCTCGACTAATTTCGGTGTCTCCTTTAAGGGCGTCGAGAGATCGGCATCGGAAAACAAGCCGATCGGTTTTTGCGCGGCGAGCAACCCAGAACGCACAGCGGCGCCCTTGCCGCGATTTGGAAAATTCTCGAGAAGACACGTCGCGATCTTCGTATTCGAAAAAACTTCGCGGGTGATGCTGGCAGTTGCGTCTGTCGATCCATCATTCACGACGATCAGTTCACTTTCGGGACTAACGTCGCGAAGATAGGCAAGCGTCAGGCGTAACGTCTTGGCGATGCGGGATTCCTCGTTGAAGCAGGGAATGACAATAGAGAACGGCGGCAGCATGAGCAAAAAGCTGTAGAGGAGCGTATCCCCACGGGCAATGCTTTGTCATCCCGAGCAAACTCGAGGAATCTCTTCTTGCTAACAGTAATCCCGCAGTAGCGGGAGACTAACGCTCGACATGAGATTCAAGACAGCCGCCTCTAAATTTCTATTTGTAAATCTCGATGACGAATTTTCCGTTCGGATCGACATAGCCGCGGTACATCCCCGAGGTGTTAAACGGCAAGGCGATATTGCCTTTGCGATCGATCGCGATCAAACCACCTTCGCCGCCGAGCCTGGCTACCTTATTCAGAACACTCTGCGCAGCCTCCTTGAGCGACATTCCGCGATATTCCATCAGAGCTGAAATATCGTGCGCTACCGTTGCCCGAATAAAATATTCGCCGTCGCCTGTAGCCGAAACGGCACAAGTCGCATTGTTTGCATAAGTGCCCGCTCCGATGACTGGGGAATCACCCACGCGACCGGGGCGCTTGTTCGTGGTGCCGCCAGTTGACGTCGCCGCTGCGAGGTTCCCATTCTGATCGAGCGCAACAGCGCCCACCGTGCCATGTCGATCTTGATCGGTGATGATGAATTTCTTGCCACCCGCGCCGCCGGCTTTTTCCGATTCCTTGATTTTTTGCAGAGCGTTCCATCGCTCCTCGGTAAAGAAATATTTTTGTTCGACCAGTTCAATTGCGTTCTCTTTTGCGAACATTTCCGCGCCTTCACCGGTCATGAAAAGCGGTCCGACCCGTGGAGACTTGGACACGACGTAGTCCGATTTTTCAATGAGCAGACGCGCCAGGCTGATCGGATTCTTAATATGCCGAAGATTTGCAACCGCGCCGGCTTTCAGCGTCTTGCCGTCCATAATCGCTGCATCCATCTCATTCATGCCGGCGCTTGTGAACACGGCGCCTTTTCCTGCATTGAAGTGGGGATCGTCCTCCAGGACGCGCACGCCAGCTTCAGTGGCATCGAGGCTCGATCCACCGCGCTTCAAGATTTCGTAACCCGTCGTCAGCGCACGCTCCAAGCCGGCGCGATGTTCGCGCTCTCTTTCCAGCGTCATCTCGCTGCGCTCAATAGTTCCGGCACCGCCGTGGATCACGAGTCCCAATTTTGTTGTTTGCATTTTTGGCTGGTCGTCCGATCGCTGTTGGCTCGGAGCGTTGGCGGGACCTGTTTGCTCCTGAGCGAGCGTCGGCGCCCCGGCACTAAAGAGCATCAAGGCGAAGAAGCAATTGGCTCCGAAAGTTTTCGCGAGTCTCACATTCCGTCCGATCGGTTGGTCCACGCTAACGGCCGGAAGGCGGCGCCGGCTGCCGCGCGGGAGGAGTGGTGTCGCCGCCGAGGATGATCGGCAAACCTTCTTTGCCGGCACCGATGATCACGATTTTTGAATTGCCGCTAAGTGCAAGTTCTTTGGTCGCCTCAATCCCCTTCCATTTCAATAAGTTCTCGGTGATACCTTCGGTCACAATCTTTTGAAAACCGGAGATACCTTCCGCTTCAATTTTCTTGCGCTCCGCCTCCT
>JBIOVE010000196.1:0-7819 GCA_044867565.1 Candidatus Udaeobacter sp.
AACCCAATCTGCGATGGTGCCGGCCGTGTCCGACAGAAGCCCCGTTTGAACGCGGATTGTGCGCACGCCGGCGTTTCGACCGCATTCGGCGTCAATCTCTTTATCACCTATAAAAAACGAGCGGGAAAGATCGATTCGGTGTTCTCGCGTGGCCTGCAGGATCATGCCGGGTGCCGGTTTGCGACAACTGGAATGCTGACCGGGAAGATCGGGGCAAAAATACGTCGCATCGATCAAACCATCGCCCAGTTGGCGCAAGACTTCTCTTTCCACCGCGCGATATTGCTCAATTGTAAACAAACCGCGACCGATGCCGCTTTGGTTTGTAATGATAATGAGTTTGAAGCCGTTCGATTTCAAACGCCGCAATGCCTCCGGGATGCCAGGGAAAATTTGTACCTGTTTGGGATCAGAACAGTAATCGGCATCCTCCATAATGGTGCCGTCGCGATCGACAAAAACAGCAGGAGATCGTGCCTCGGAGGATGTGGTCATTTAAATGGGCGCAATGCAGGAGCGCAGGCTGCACGGCAGCGCGAAAGGATCGGCCGATTGCTGGAGAGCCCGAAGTTTCGTTCAGGATGAAAGATCATTTTTGAAACTGGCAATCAGCTCATCTCGCGTGACCGTGGCCGTCCCAAGCTTGCTGACTACAACCGCGCTTCCGTGATTGGCGATTTCCGCCGCTTCAGTCGGAGTTGCTTCGCACGCGAGCCCAAGGGTGAACAGAGCAATAGCGGTGTCGCCAGCGCCCGAGACATCGAAAACCTGTCGTGCCTTGGTTGGGATATAATGTGGCGCTTCTTTTTCGTGGAAAAGCATCATGCCGTGTTCGCCAAGAGTCACGAGAACATACTTTGTCTCCCATTTTTTGAGCAGCGATTCACCGGCACGCCGAAGTTCGACATCCTCCGCCAGAGCGGCATTCGGATCGCGCCAGGGAATTCCTGCTGCGAGAAAGGCTTCGGCGCGGTTCGGCTTTACGACAGTGACGCCACGCCAATCGACAGAACGCCGGGGATTGGGATCAGCCGCCACGATTTTACCCTCCGCGCAGGCGTCGCGCACGATTTGCGAAACCAGCTCAGTCGTTAAGAAACCTTTGCCGTAATCTTCGAAGATAATTGCGTCGGTTTCCGGAATATTCTCTCGAACCGCTGCGACGACTTGTTTAATTTGTGCCGCCGATGGTCCCGTAAATTGCTCGCGATCGACACGGACTATTTGCTGATGGCGTGCGATGATGCGGGTTTTGACGATGGTGCGAAACGTCTCATCCTTGACCGCATTGGAGATGTCGATCTTTTGCTCGGCCAATAATTCGCGCAGCTGCTGACCACAGCGATCTTGTCCCAGCAAACCGATTACGGCGACGTTCTCTACGAACTCGCGCAGATTGCGCGCAACGTTGGCAGCGCCTCCTGGGTAAAATGATTCGCCAGTCACCTCTACAACCGGCACAGGCGCCTCCGGGGAAATGCGCCCAACCTTTCCCCAAACAAATTCGTCCAGCATCAAATCGCCGATCACCATGATTCTCTTGGAAGGGGCGCGGTCGAGAATCTGCTGCAGCCGGGTCAAGTCCATAAAGAACGTAAATGGCGATGCCGCCGAGGCGACGAATTGGTTCGATTGAAATGAGTCAAAATGTTTTAGGCGGTGATTTGTGTACAGCAGAGGTTCTGCTTAAGGTTTGCTCCATTAATCCTGAATCCGAACCCAAAATCAACATTCGAAGCTCCCAATGATTCCATTCACTAAATATGTAAAGCTAGGTGTAACCGCCTTGAGTGGCCTGACGCTGTGCGTCGCCCAAGGCGCCCAGGCTCCGCAGCACATCGATATTAAGCAATTGTCGAAAACTGTGGAGGACGTCGTCGTGCCGCTGCCGAATGAAATTTTCGGCGCCTTGAACAAACTCGGCGCGGTAAACTGGAAAGAACACGTTCGCAACGATAAGGGAACAAATTTTACCGAACGACCGCGCATCGCTCTTTTGCTTGGGACGGTAATTGCCGATGGCTTTGTGGCAGTGCAAGCCGAAGATGCACCAGCGGTAAAGGAAATCGGCCAGCGTGTCCTGGCGCTCGCCAGGGGAATCGGCGTCGGAAATTCAATCACGCCACATGCCAAAGCCATCATCGAGGCCGCGGACAAACGCAATTGGGAAAGTGTCCGGCAGGAGCTGGACCGCACCCAAAACAGCGTGCAACAGGCAATGAACGAAGTGCACGATGAGAAATTGTCACAATTGGTTAGTCTGGGCGGATGGTTGCGAGGCACGGAAGTGCTGACTTCAGTCGTGACCAAGCATTTTTCCGCTGACGGTGCCGAGCTGCTGCACCAGCCCGACCTCCTTTCATACTTTCAGACAAGACTGCAGGGGATGCCAGAGTTTAAAGTTCCAATCATCCGCGAAATCGGAGACGCGCTCGTGCAAGTGAAGCCTCTTATCGACGTGGGCAACGCGGGTATCCCCCGGGAATCAGTAAAGAAAATCAATGAGATTACCACGCGTCTTGGCAGCGGCATCGTGACCAGAGATTAGGAAGCTTTAATGAATGCGTTCGTGAACGTTTTCTTACGCGGAAGCTTTCTACTGCTGTCTGTAATGGCGTTGCAGCCTGCTGTTTTTGCTTCGGTCGATGACGCGCAGTCGTTTGCTCTTCAGGCCGCGGAGCCTTATGTGAAGCAGGGATTTCAGGTGCGTGAGGATTATTGGGGAGGCGATCTTGGCGCCGGAGAAAAAAAAGCGGTGCGGCAGCAACTATTCAAAGGGAACGAATACTGGTTCTGGCTGGGAAGCGAAGTGGAACGGGCGAAGATTTCCATTCATATTTATGATTCTGATGGAAAGCTGGCAGAGGAATCAGACGGATGGGAAAAGGGTCACTTCGCGGCTGCGCATGTCATTCCGAAGACTACCGGCAGCTACTTTATCATTGTCAGCATCGAGGAGTCGCCAGAGGAACGCACGCACTGGGCGCTGGTGTATGGTTTTCGTTAGGAGTAGATGGGCGCCCTTGCAGTGGCATGCACTTCCAGCGCCTATTTCATCGGCAAGATGCCGATATGACTGTTAAACTATGACGGAAACGCGCACCTTGCAGTTTGAGAGCCCGCGCGCTTTGCAGTCACTCTACGCCAGCGACCTTAAACTCTTAAAGACTCTCGAAGATACCCTTGGCGTAAAGGTGACCACTCGCGAAGGCTGGGTGAAGCTGGAGGGGGAACCAAGCCGGATCGACAAAGCGCAGCATGTATTTGATCAACTCGAGAAAGCTCGCCAAAAGGGTGTGGACATTCAAAAGCACGAATTTAATTATGCTTTGAACACCGTGACCGAAGCTCGCGACGAGAATCTTGGCGATCTCGCTTCGACCAGGATCGTGACCTCGCCGCGCAAGTCGCCGATCATCGCGCGATCTGCCGGGCAACGCAATTACGTCGAAGCAATCCAAAAGCACGACATCGTTTTTGGAATTGGACCGGCTGGCACCGGCAAAACTTACCTTGCGGTTGCGATGGCTGTCGCTGCGCTAAAAAAGGAGCAAGTCACGCGGATCATTTTGACCAGGCCAGCCGTGGAAGCGGGCGAAGCACTGGGTTTTTTGCCCGGCGAGCTTGAACAGAAAATCATGCCCTACTTGCGGCCGCTCAACGATGCTTTGCGCGACATGCTCGAGCCGGAGGAGATTGAGCGTTTGTTAGCCCGGCAAATCATCGAAGTGGCGCCACTCGCCTACATGCGTGGGCGCACGCTGAATCATGCCTTTGTCATTCTCGATGAGGCGCAGAATACGACGACGGAGCAAATGTTCATGCTGCTTACTCGGATCGGTCCAAACTCCAAATGCGTGATTACAGGAGACGTAACGCAAATCGATTTGCCAACTAACAAGCGTTCTGGTGTGCTCGAGGCGTTGCAAGCATTGAAAACTGTTCCCGGAATCGCGACTGTCTATTTCACCGAGCGCGACGTTGTGCGGCACGAACTGGTGCGTGCTATTATCAGCGCCTACCAGCAGCACCGCTCGCCCGCGCCAGCCTCACGCAAGTAAAGGTAGTCATGTTCGATTTTCTTAAACGTGGGCGTCTTATCAAACGTGGCCTTGCCTCGCGGAAGACCCGGCGTCGGCGGGGGCGAAGCGAATTAGGACGCAATCTCGAGTACGCCCCGTATGCGAAGTTCCTGATCTTTGCCGTGTTTGCCGGCGGCCTCGCGTTTCTCGTCTTCAGCGGCCAGCAACCGGAACCGACAAAGAATTTTGTCATTGCGCTGTTGGTTCTGGCGACAGCCATTACGCAACTCTGGATTAACCAACCAAAGAGCTTTTCACGCAGTTCGCGCGTTCTTCTCATCTTTGGAGTTATCCTGGTACAGCTCGCGGTCACGAAGGGCCTGCTGGTAATCTGTAACAGTGGCAATTACGAATTTTTGAAGCCGGAAATGGGTGGGTTAATCACGCCTTACGCGTTCGCGCCGCTCGTGTTGAGCGTATTGCTGGGACGCCATCATGGCCTTTACGCTGCGTTCTTTGTTAGTTTGTGGAGCAGTGTTTTGTTTGGCCCAATTGACGCGCCGCTTCTCGTAACCAGTCTGATCAGCGGATTCACTGCAGTCTCTCTCACATTGCAGGTGCGACGGCGCAGCAAATTGATCCGCGCAGGTATCGGGGTTGGACTCGCAATTTGGTTATTGTCGCTGACGTTTGGTCTGATCGGGCCAATTACTCTTTTTTCGCCCATTGCCAACGATTGGGGGATGATCGGCTTGCAGAGCGCACTCGCAGTCGGCAACGGAATTTTGACCGCCACGCTGGTTGGAGGTGCCCTGCCGATGCTCGAACACCTGTTTGGAATCACAACGGACATTTCCTGGCTGGAGGCTTCCGACCTTAACCATCCGTTATTGCGCCGTATGACTATCGAGGCGCCGGGCACTTATCATCACAGTTTGGTCGTGGCTAACCTTGCCGAAGCCGCGGCTGAAGCGATCGGCGCGAACGCGACACTTTGCCGTGTCTGCTCTTATTTTCATGACGTCGGCAAATTGGTAAAGCCGGAATACTTCACCGAAAACATGAGCTTCGAACGCAACCCGCACGACGATCTCGCCCCAACGATGAGCGCGTTGATCATCATTGCGCATGTCAAAGAAGGCGTTGATCTCGCGCTCAAGTACAGGCTCAATCAGCGCATCATCGACATCATCCAGGAGCATCACGGCACGTCAGTCGTCCGTTATTTTTATCAACGCGCGCTTCAACAGTATGAAGACGCGCGCGCCGGCGGCAAAATCATGAAGCTGCGCGAGGACGACATTCCGGATGTGCGCGAGGAAAGTTTTCGTTACAGCGGCCCGAAACCGCAGACAAAAGAGAGCGCCATTGTCAGCCTGGCCGATACCGTGGAAAGCGCTTCCCGCAGCTTGGAGAAACCGAACCCGCAGAAAATCGAATCGCTCGTAAACGAGCTCATCGAGGAGCGCATTGCGGATCGGCAATTGGACGACTGCGATCTGACGCTTGGCGAGCTGAAAATCATTGCCGAACGCTTCCGGTTCACGCTTCTGATGATGCTGCACAGCCGGATCGCCTATCCGAAGCACGGACAAAAGACAACCGAACCGCGAGAAGAAACGTTACGTCCAGACGTGATGGCAGCCACGCAAAAGCCCGCCACAGCTCCGCCGGTCTCAGCCGCGTAAGGTAGGGCGATTGCCGGGCGCGCCGACGAAAATGGCAGCGGTCTTCGCGAAAGTCTAAAGCCGGTGGGGCGAGACTCCTGTCGAGCCGACAAACTTACCGAGGAGTTGAATGATCCGTCGTCAGCCTCTTCGTTCCGATCTGAGCAGCCACCTGCGTGCGAGTGATAGTACGGGTCTCTTGGTCTCGGACTTCCTTGATCAGAACGATACCTCGTTCGCGTGGTCGCCAACCCGCAACATCCCATCTAACATCGTATGTAAGTGGCTTTGGCGTGTGGTAGTAAAGCACAGCGCGTAGATGCCGCCCATTATCAGGCACTATGCCGAAGACGTATACATCTGAGACGTGCCCATCCGCGTGATTGATCACAGCCAAAAACCGTGAGTCTGGCGACCATTTTGCATCAATCCATCGCTGATTCGAAAATAGGAGTACAACTCCACGATGCCCGTCTGCCCGACGTACGAAGAGTTTCATGCCCGAGCCATCTGCATAATTGGCGGTTGTATAGGCTTCGATCTGCCCGTTTGGGGACAGGAAACGATTATAACCGTTCGCTTGCACAGGCAGCAGGAGGAGAAATGTCGTAATCGCGCTGAAGCGTTTGTGCGCTAGGTCCATTCGTAATAAGGCGAATACTTGCTCATCTAATTCGACGGCTCGACGAAGTCTCGCCCTACCTTTTATAACTCCGGCGGACGCGCGCGCGGTTCACGATCTTTCGTCGTCGCAGTGGTTGGCCTCGTGACGAAGGGTCCGCCTTCCATCGGCGTGACTTTCGTGAAGGCGACATCGGGCATTTCGCTGGGCAATCCTTCCAGCGGAAATTCTTTCCGTAAGGGAAAGTACGGATAACCATCCCACATCAAAATGCGTCGCAAATCGGGATGTCCGTTAAATTTGATTCCCATCATGTCGTAAATCTCGCGCTCGTGCCAATTCGCAGTCGGCCAGATATCGGAAACTGTGTCGACCGCGCCAACATCTTCCGAGACGCGCAATTTCAATCGTAGATAGGTCGCGTTCGCCATTGAATACAACTCATAAACAATCTCGAAGCGCGGTTCTTCGCCGAAATTGTCGATGCTCGTGATGTCGACCAAATAATCGAAGGAAAGTTCGTCACGACAGAATTTTGCGATCTCACGCAGATCATTCGCGGCAATCGTGTAAGTCGTTTCGCCGCAAAATTCGGTTTTGTCCTGAATTTTCTCGCCAAGTGATTCGCCAATAGCGCTGAGCAATTCCTGTTCAGGCATGCGAGTTAAATCCTAACCCTACTTCTATTCTTACTCATTATCATTAACCTGTATGAATAAGAGTGGAAACATAAATAGGAGTTCTTCACGCGAGCGCGTCCTGGAGTTTTTCGAGCAATTCCGGTTTCTGTCCCCTGAACGAACGCTCCCTTGAGATTTTCTCCTGTAATTTCATCAAGCCTGCCAGCAGCGCTTCCGGGCGCGGCGGGCAACCGGAAATGTAAACATCGACCGGCAAGAGCTGATCGATTCCTTGCAGAACGGCGTAGGAGCGATACATGCCGCCGGTGGACGCGCACGCGCCCATCGCGATCACCCATTTCGGCTCGGGCATTTGCTCATAAATTCTTTTCACCGCCAGCGCCATTTTGTAAGTCACCGTGCCGGCGACGATCATCACATCGCATTGCCGCGGCGAGAAACGCATCACCTCCGCGCCGAATCGCGCAATGTCGAAACGGGACGCGGCTGTCGCCATTAACTCGATCGCGCAACAGGCGAGCCCCATCGGCATTGGCCAGAGCGAATTCTTTCGTACCCAATTGAGCGCCGCATCAAAGCGCGTAAAAATCACGTTTCCCTCGATCTTCGAATCGTAAGCTGTGGAATGACTTTCGGGCATAACAAACACTAGGGGCCGGTATTTGCCGCGCAAGAGAAATTCCCCGAACGCAGGATCGACAATCAAGGTGGATCGAGCGTTCCATCGGGCGATGCAAAATTCTACTCGGCTTCGCCGACACTTCTAGCATCGAGCAAGGGACTGCTCGATCCACCCTCATTGCAGCATTAACTTCTCCATTGTATAGAACGATTTCCATCGCGACCATGACGGAAATCACTCGCACG
>JBIOVE010000197.1:0-13279 GCA_044867565.1 Candidatus Udaeobacter sp.
CAAAACGCTTTTGCCGCCGCCGCTCCGCCCAATGATGGCGAGTGTCTCACCTGTCGCGACCTCAAGATCGACACCACGCAAGATTTCCTGCGTGCCAATTTTTTTCGTCAATGCCCGCACCGCGATCATTGGCGAGGGCTCGCTCGAAGCCAAACGAGGTTTAATCGACGGCTTTGGGGATGGCGGCGCTTCGATCATCGGCAAAACATTCAACGCTCAACGTCCAACGTCCAACACCGAATTCATCACTCCAACATTCCATCACTCCAAGACTCCACTCACTGATATCCCGCCGGGTAAATGATGTTGAACAACATGGTGAGGAAAAAATTGCAAATCAGGACCGCGAGCGAGGCGTTCACCACCGCCTCAGTCGTGGCCCGACCGACACCGACCGCGCCTTCGCGCGCAGTCAATCCCTTGTGGCAACTGATGAACACGATCAGTATTCCGAAACAGAACGCTTTGGACAGACCCATGATGATGTCGCGACTGCGCGTCCAGCGCTCCATGTTCGCCATGTAGTAAGTGCCGTTAATGTCGAGCATGAAAATCGCAACGAAATATCCAGCGGCGATACCGACGGCGATACACTCCGCTACCAGCAGAGGCATCGACACCATCATGGCGAGCGCGCGCGGCACGACCAGATAATCAACCGGGTACACCGCGAGTGCGCGCAACGCATCAATTTGCTCCGTCACTCTCATCGTGCCAATCTCGGCCGACATCGCCGCGCCGACGCGTCCGGCGACCATCAGTGCCGTCAAAACCGGAGCGAGCTCGCGACAGAGGGATACCGAAACCACCGCGCCTACGGCGGAGCCCATTCCCAGCTTGTTAAATTGGAAAAATGTTTGCGCCGAGAACACCGCGCCAGTGAATGCACCGGTGATTATGACGACGAGCTGCGAAAGCAATCCGATCTCGACGACTTGATTAAGGAACAACTTCCAGCGGAGCTTATGTGTAAAAATGCAACGAAAGGTATCAATTGCGAGCAACACAACCTCCCCCAGATACTGAAAAAACGCGAGCAGCGGCGTGCCCAGCGCGTTAAAGAATCGGACCATGATTTGTGCAAATGATGAGTGACTAGTGATCGGTGAATGGTTATGCTGCAAGAGCTTTTGCGATTCGCTCATCAACGATCGTCATTCACTCTCCGGTAATTTGCGCAGGGCGTAAAGCTGCGATAAGAGATTGTCGACCCAGCAAATGAGGCGTGCCGTTCACCTTCTTCTCGCAAGCAATCTTTTGCTTGGCGCGCTCCTTCTCGGCGGTTGCGAAACCGTGCCACAAGGGATTCAACAGGCAAGAATCGAGATGGCGCAGCGCATCGCGGCCGAAACGCCAGGCGATTATTATATCGGTCGGCGTTACTACAAACCTGATTTCAAGTTCTGGGGGTACATTCGGCAGCCGGGCCAGCCCTGGAGCGCGGCGCAACTGGTGATGTTAAATGAAAAGCAAAAGCTCGCGCCGGACCGCGAACGCGTCGAAATCGGGAGCGACAATAATTACGAATACAAACTCTACGGCTACTTTAGCGGCGACAAGGTTTACGAGCCGGCGAGCAACACGGTTTATCCAGAGTTCGTATTGAAGGGTTACGAACTAATCTCGATGAACCCGACGCCGATTTTCAAAAGTCAGTTCCGCGGCACCGCCACGGCCGCGGAGCTGCGTTACTCAGTCGAAAAGCCTGAATAACACTCGTCGAATCGTTGCACCGTTGGCTTCGCCTCGCCAAATCGTTAAAACGTTGAATCGTTAAGTCGCAAAATCCGATGTAACGGTGTAACGAATCACGTGTATGACAAAAAGTGCGAGCGCCTTGAATAAAAAGGATCCTCTTACCGAGGAATTTCTGGGCTATCTGGCAGTTGAGCGAAACGCTTCGTCGCGCACGCTCAAAGCATATCGCCAGGCGTTGGCTGCTTTTCGAGCAGAAAATAAAACACCGTGGAAAAGATGCACGGTGAACGATTTTCGCGATTACCTCTTTGCGATTATGAAGCGCGGGCAGGCCCGTTCTTACGTGCGATTGCAATTCTCTGCATTACGCACTTTCTATCAGTTTCTTTCCGCGCGGAAAGGTCTGCGGAGCAATCCTGTGCGCGAAGTGCAATTGCCAAAGCTCGACAAGAAGCTTCCTCTTGTGCTTACGCGCCATCAGATCGAGGAGCTTCTCGCGGCCCCGGCTCGTGTGGCGAAAAATCGAGCGGCGCCTGTCTGGATGCCTCTGCGCGATGTGGCGATTATGGAACTCTTCTATAGCAGCGGCTTGCGGCTAGGCGAGCTGGCCGCTCTTGATGTTGCCGATGTCGATCTTTACACCGAGTCGGTCCGCGTGTTGGGCAAAGGCCGGAAAGAACGGGTTTGCCCGGTCGGCTTGCCTGCGCTGGAGGCGGCCTCGCGGTATCGGGCAGCAGCAAATGTACATTCCGGACCGCTCTTCATAAACAAATTGCGCAGGCGAATGTCCACGCGCTCCATCTGGCTGATCTTAAAACGTTATTTGCGGTACACATCGATTCCAATCGCGATTAGTCCACACAAACTGCGACACAGTTTCGCGACCCATATGCTCGATCGCGGCGCCGATCTGCGCAGTGTCCAGGCGTTGCTCGGCCACGCCAGTCTTTCCACGACGCAAATCTACACGCATGTGACCGTGGAACGGCTAAAGAAAGCCTACGCGAACGCGCATCCTCGCGCGTGAATGGCAGGGCTCGACCGCCGGGCGAGCCGAAAACATTTTACGGACGATTCCCAGCGCGAGCGCTAGCTGGCAGGCGCAGCCGCGCTGCCGTGCGGCTCGGCGACGTGGAACGTCAGTTTTCCATCAGCAGCAGTGACCTCAACACGGTCGCCTGCTTTGACGTTGCCTCTGAGCAATTCCTCCGCAAGCGGATCTTCGAGATAACGTTCAACCGCCCGACGCATTGGTCGCGCACCGTAATTGGGATCGTACCCTTTTTCGATCACGAACTCGTGCGCTGCGGTATCGAGCATGATATCGATCTCTTTTGCTTTAATCCGCGCCTTCACCTTCGCCACTTCAAGATCGACAATCTGCATCAGGTGCGATTTCTCCAGCGAGTGGAAGACGGTGATCTCGTCGAGGCGATTGAGAAACTCGGGCTTAAAGACGCGCTTGGTCTCGTCGAGAATCTTGTCGCGCATCGAAGCGTAATCGTGTCCTTCCAGCGGAGCGCCAAAACCCATCACGGTCTGCTTTTTCAGCAATTCGGCGCCTACATTTGAGGTCATGATGATGATCGTGTTCCGGAAATCAATCTTCCGGCCTAACGAGTCAGTGATCTTTCCGTCTTCGAGAATCTGCAAGAGCAAGTGCATCACGTCCGGGTGCGCTTTCTCGATCTCGTCAAACAGAACCACCGAATACGGCCGGCGCCGCACTGCTTCGGAAAGTTGACCGCCCTCTTCATAACCGACATAACCCGGCGGCGAACCAATTAAGCGCGACGCCGTGAATTTCTCCATGTACTCCGACATGTCGATCTGGATGAGCGCGTCGGAGTCACCGAACATGAATTCCGCCAGCGTTCGCGCCAGATAGGTCTTGCCGACACCTGTCGGGCCGAGAAAGACAAAGGAACCAATCGGGCGTCTTGGATCCTTTAGATCGGCGCGTGACCGACGCAACGCCTTGCTGATGGCGGTGACAGCCTCGTCCTGGCCGATCACCCGCTGCTTCAGCTCGGCTTCCATCATGAGGAGCTTTTGCATTTCCTCCTGTTCCATGCGCTGAAGAGGAACGCCGGTGACTTTTGAAATGATGTGCATCATGTCGTCCGCCGTCACCACCACTTCTTTCTCCTCGCGTTCCTCCCGCCATTTGCTCAAAATTGCGTCCAGCTTCTCTTTTGTTTGCTTCTCCTTGTCACGAAGTGCGGCGGCTTTTTCAAAATCCTGCGCTTTGATCGCAGCTTCCTTTTCAAGCCGGATCTCTTCGATTTCCTTCTCCATTTCCTTAACGTCAGGAGGTCGCGTCATGGCGTTGATGCGCGCGCGCGCGCCGGCTTCATCCATGACATCGATCGCTTTGTCGGGGAGAAAACGTCCAGTGATATAACGATCGGAAAATCTAACTGCAGTCTCGAGCGCTTCATCCGTAAGCTTCGCTTTGTGATGAGCCTCGTATTTCGGACGCAACCCCTTCAGAATCTGAATCGCTTCATCAACAGTCGGTGCATCGACCTTTATGGTCTGGAAACGGCGCTCGAGCGCGGCGTCTTTCTCGATGTATTTGCGATACTCGTTCATCGTCGTCGCGCCGACGCATTGCAATTCGCCGCGGCTCAGCGCGGGCTTGATGATGTTGGACGCGTCCATGGCGCCCTCGGCCGAGCCCGCACCCACAATCGTGTGCAGCTCGTCGATGAAAAGGATCACGTTCTTGGAACGGCGAATCTCGTCCATCACCGCTTTGATACGCTCTTCGAACTGCCCGCGGTATTTGGTTCCGGCTACCATTAGCGCCAGATCCAGCGTGATCACGCGTTTGTCGCGCAACAACTCGGGCACGTTGCCGTTTGCAATCTCCTGCGCCAGCCCTTCGGCAATGGCCGTTTTACCGACACCCGCTTCCCCGATGAGGACCGGATTGTTTTTCGTCCGTCGGCATAGTACTTGAATGACGCGCTCGATTTCATTGTGCCGCCCAATTACCGGATCGAGCTCCCCTTTTCTCGCCAAATCGGTGAGATCACGCCCAAATGCGCGCAGCGCGGGAGTTTTGACGTCTTTTTTTGTCGGTTCCCCGCCTTCCTGGTCTGATTCGGGCGGCGTAAAATTCGGATCGAGCTCCTTGAGAATTTCGTTACGCGTGCGTTCGATATCGACTTCGAGACTTTTCAAGACCCGCGCAGCGACGCCCTCCCCTTCTCGCAAAAGGCCAAGCAAAATATGTTCCGTTCCAACGTAGGAGTGATTGAGCGCCTTGGCTTCCTTACCGGCAAGGGCAAGAACTTTCTTAACCCGCGGCGTATACGGAACATTGCCGACCATCTTGGTTTCCGGTCCGGAGCCCACCTGCTTCTCCACTTCCATGCGTACGGTCTCGAGATCGAGACCCATCTTTTGCAAAACGTTTACCGCCACGCCCTGTCCCAGTTTGATGAGCCCCAGAAGCAGATGTTCGGTGCCGACGTAGTTGTGATTAAAGCGGTCGGCTTCCTTGCGAGCAAGCGCCAGAACCTGTTGAGCGCGCGGTGTGAAATTATTCATTATTCGATGGCCCGTTAGCCGAGCCATTGCCCGACTCCTTTACCATCTTACTAATATCAGGTTTGGGGAAGAGTTTCAAACGTGCGCGGATAATTTGCGCGCGCAGATGATCGCGCTCTTCGGCATTTAATTTTTGCTGGGAGCTTTTCTGCAAATGCGCGGGCTGCGTATCGATGAACAATTCATCGATCGACAGACGCCCGTCTTCCGGAAATGCCCCCAGATCGACACCGAGCTTGATGATCGACAGTAAGTTGAGCGCTTCCTTTGAAGCCATGGCGTGCGCGTAGGTCAAGACGCCGTAAGCGCGGCCGATCTGGTCCCAGAGTGTATTTGGTTTTTTCTGGAGCAAGACCTGCCGGGCGTCCTGTTCCTTCTCGATAATTGTTTCAATCACTTTGCTCAGGCGATTAACGATCTCATCTTCCTTTTCGCCGAGCGTTGTCTGATTGGAAATTTGGAAAAGGTTGCCCATCGCCTCGGTCCCTTCTCCGTAAAGGCCGCGCACGGCGAGACCGATTTTGCTTACAGCCTGAATGACCTGATTGATCAGTTCACTCAAGACAAGCCCCGGCAAGTGCAACATCGCTGAGGCACGCATGCCCGTGCCCACGTTCGTAGGGCAGGCCGTCAGGTATCCGAGGCGCGGATCGAAGGCGAACTCCAGTTTGCTTTCGAGTGCGCTGTCGATCTTATCGACGAGTTTAAACGCCTGTTTCAACTGCAAACCGGAGCGGATCGATTGCATCCGCAGATGATCTTCTTCGTTGATCATGATGCTAAGGGTTTGCCGACGATTAATCACAACCGCGCTCCCGGCGCCCTTGGCGGCATGCTCGCGACTGATCAGATGGCGCTCGACGAGAACCTGCCTGTCAAGCGCCGAAAGATCCTGCAGGCCTTCGGAAAACGAATCCTGCATCTCGGGCAGGTCTTCCACGCGCGGTCTGATCAGCTCGAGAATCGAAGTGCGTTCCGCCTTCTTGGCCCAGCCCGGAAAAGGGCGGTTGCGTAAGTTGCGCGCGAGTCGAACCCGGCTGCTGATTACGACCTGGTGATGCGGCCCTTCACCCCGCAGCCATTCTCCCGCAGTGGTCATCACACTGGAAAATTTCATGGCGCCTTCGAGAGCTCGCTTTCGATCTGCTTGATTTGATCGCGCAACGAAGCCGCCGTTTCGTAGTTCTCGTCCGCGACCGCTTTTTGCAAGTTTTTGGTCAAGGCACGCATCCGGTGGTTTAGCTCGACGGCACGATATGCGCGTTCCGGCAATTTGCCTACATGCTCGGTGCCCTTGTGCATTGCCTTTAAAAGGGCGCTCAAGCCTTCAGCAAACGTGGCGTAGCAAACACTGCATCCGAGACGGCCAGTCTTCTTGAAATCAGCCTGGCTAAAGCCGCACACCGGACATTTCTGGGTGGGCGCACCTTTTTCGATTTCCTCGGCTGCGCCGATCCCGAGGAGCAAATCGGCGAGGGCGAAGCCGGTGGGATCCTGCACCCCTTTTTCTTTCGAGCAAGCGTCGCAGAGATTCACTTTCTGCATCTTGCCTTCCAGAATTTGCGTCAGGAAGACCGTCGCATCATTGCATTTACAAACGTCGCACAACATCTCTGCTAATTAGACCTTGAAGTTTTGGGGAACATTCAAACCTGAATATTTCCTGAGCACCTTCCGCTTCAGAACCTGCTCTGCTCAACGCTGTGCAAAAATCGGCGTGCCGCTTTCGCGCGTCATTTCGCGGAAACGCGCGATTGTGCGCGCCGTGATTGGTCCTGGTTTTCCGTTTCCAATCAAGCGCCCGTCAGCTTTGATAACTGGAATGATCTCCGCGGCAGTTCCTGTGAGGAAACATTCGTCGGCCACAAAAACATCATGGCGCGTGATATCTATCTCCGAAATCTTGATGCCGAGTTCTCCGGCGATCTCAAAGACGATCCCGCGTGTAATGCCACGCAGCGCGCCGGCCGTGATGGGCGGCGTAAAAATTTGACCCCGCTTGATGATAAAAACGTTGTCAGCAGTGCATTCGGCAACGTTCCCCGCATCGTTCAACATGAGCGCCTCGTCCGCGCCCGCCAGGTTCGCCTCAATCCGCGCCATCACATTGTTTAGATAATTGAGCGATTTGACCGCAGGATTAAGCGCGGCAGGATTGATGCGCCGCGTTGCGCAGGTCACGATCGTTAATCCCTTTCGATAAACATTCTCGTGATACAGGGCGATCGTCGCAGCAATGATAATCACGCTCGGGTATTTACATTGCGCTGGATTTAACCCGAGATTGCCAACTCCGCGGGTGATCAACAGCCGAATGTAACCGTCACGCAGGTGATTTTGCCGGATCGTCTCGAGAACCGCCTCCGTCATGGCGCGCATGGACATTGGAATTTCCAGGCAGATGGAGCGCGCCGAGTCCCACAGCCGGTTAAGATGTTCTTCGAGCCGGAAGACACGCCCGTTGTAGAAACGAATGCCCTCGAAAATTCCATCGCCATAAAGCAGGCCGTGATCGAGGACGGATATCTTCGCGCTCGCTTCCGAATAAAATTTCCCGTCGATATAAATCTTCGCCTCCTTGACGCCGGTTGCCGGACGTGGCCGGCTTTCAACTGCAGGTTCAATTACTGCATCGGCAGCAGGCACGTGAGTTTTCGGTTCGTCTAACACCATCGCATCAGTGGTTTTCATAATCGCAATAAATATCTCCGGCGTTTCACCGCGCAATTCAAGCTACAAATGTATGAGGCGTTAAAACGTTAAAGCGGAGTAACTGGATATGCGTTTGAACGCTTCAATGCTTTCATGCCTGCAACGAAATTATTGCAACACGCCGTCTTTGATGTGCAATTGCCGATCGCCTCGTGCTGCCAGGCGAGCATCGTGCGTCACGACGAGCAGCGTTTTGTTTCGCTCACGCGCAAGATTCAACAGGAGATCGATAATTGCATCGCCGGTTTTCGAATCAAGATTTCCAGTTGGTTCGTCAGCGAAAATGATATCGGGATTGTTCGTCAACGCGCGCGCAATGGCGACGCGTTGCTGTTCGCCGCCCGAAAGCTCTGCTGGCAGGTGCTGCATGCGATCACCCAACCCGACGGCGGCCAAACTCTCTTCAGCGTCACGTGTCGTCGCCTTGCGTCCAATCATTGCCGGTAGCAGCACATTTTCCAAGGCGGTGAGTTCAGGCAACAGAAAATAACCTTGGAAAACAAAACCCATCTTCTCATTCCGCAGACGCGCCTGCGCAGTCGATCTGCCGCTATAAAGGCGGCGTCCTTCGAATTCGACCGTTCCCGATTCCGGGCGCTCTAGCCCGGCCAAGGTATAAAGGAGAGTGGTCTTGCCCGCACCGGAAGCGCCCGAGAGAAAAACCGCTTCGTTATGCGCGATCTCCATCGAGATGCCGCGCAAGACTTCGATCCGCCGCGCGCCCATTCGAAATGATTGAAAGAGGTCGCGGGCGATCAATTGAGGAGTCTGCACGGGCAACTATCTGCTGCTGAGATGTACATCGTGCAAGATCAACGTGGTCGCACGATCAAAAAATGACGAAGCTCCAAAGACGCCCGAATGACGAAGCAAAATGTCCCTTTGCGTCATTCGCCCTTTGCCATTCCTTCGTCCTTCCGCTTGCCATGTCGTAGCCGACTGAAGGGCGGGTCCTTCGTTTTTCGTTATTTCTGGTCATGAGGAAGACGCCTGCGGAATTACTCCGCGGCGGCTTCTCGGTGACGGGCTCTCGTTATGCCATTCCCAGCGATTGCAGCGTTGGCCGATCGATTGTGGATGTTGTATAAAGTCCGTGGTCGCGTTGATAATTAGCGAGGGCGTCGCGCGTGAGCGGCCCGAGCAGGCCATCGATTTCGCCCTGATAATAACCTTGCTGTTGCAGGGCCGCCTGCACGTTGGCGATCACCTGATCGGGTGGCAAATTGTTATAAGCGTAGATTGGGGCATCGTAGGCATAATATGCGTTGGGATCGTAGCCCCAAGCCGGGTACCAGAAGCCCGCATTCAAGGCATACCATCCACCGAATATAAACACGACATTGCTGGAATGGCTGTGCCACCAGTTCCTGTCGTGCCACTCAGATTTGTAATTCCGGAAAGCCTGATAATCTGAACCTTGCCAGTTCTGGCTTCCCTCGATGCGTCTGTTTTGCTGAAACGTCACAGCGGGAGCGACGTCGGGTTTCGGCTTGTTTGGCAGGTTGAACTTTTGCGGCTTGAATGGCTTGGCTGCTGCCGTTGCCTTGCCTGCTCCTGCTGCTTTGCCAACTTCCGCCGGCTTGCCCGCGCCCTTAGGCTTGCCAGCTGTCGTTGCCTTCTCGCCTTCTGCTGGTTTGCCAGCTTCCGCTGGCTTGCCCGCGCCCTTTGGCTTGCCAGCTGTCTTTGCCTTCCCGCCTTCTGCTGGTTTGCCAACTTCCGCTGGCTTGCCTGCGCCCTTTGGCTTGCCAGCTGTCTTTGCCTTACCTGTTTCTGCTGGTTTGCCAGCTTCCGTTGGCTTGCCCGCTCCAGTCGGTTTGCCCGCTCCCGCTGGTTTGCCGGCCTGCGCTGGTTTGCCTGCTTGCGCAGCCTTTTTCTTGGGCGGTTTTTCTTCTTTCTTTGGCTCTTGCGCGCCGCCGGCAACGCACGCGAGCGCAAGACTGCAAATTAAAACAAGAAATATTCTCATAAGTTTTTCCTCTGCCTGTTGGACACTGAGATATCCTTACTTATTCAACGTTCGAGCGTTGCGTTTTGGATGCCTTCATGTGCTGTGATAGGAGCGTCTCTGTGCAACGTACGTCACGTTTATGACAAAAGAGCCGCACGGTGAACCCACCATGCGGCTCTTCGTGATTAGGATTGTCGACCTTACGTTAAGCCGAGCGTCGCAAGAGTGGGCTGGTCGACTGCCGAAGTAACCGCCAATCCATTGTCAGCTTGAAAAGCTGCAATCGCCTCCCGCGTTTGCGGTCCAAGGATTCCATCGATTGCTCCAACATAATAACCATCGTTTTGCAATTGCGTTTGCACGTTGATGATGACCTGGTCGGGCGTCAAATCGCCGTAGCCGTATACTGGGCCATCATACGGATAGTACGCGTACCGGTCGTAACCCCAGGCCGGATACCAGTACCCGGCATCCCAGTACCACCATCCGCCGAGCACAAACACAATGCGCGTGTGATGGCGGTGCCACCAGTCGCGGTCATGCCATACCCTGCGATAGTCTCGAAACGCGGCGTATTGCGCGCCCGCGAAACGCCTGTCGCGCCAATTGTTCGTGATCCTCACGTTGCGACTGCGGTCGAATCTCCTCGCGCGATCAGTCCTGAAGCCGCGCTCCCGAGCGGCTGCGATCCCTCCCTCTGCACGAGTCTGGCCTCTGGCGCCTCTGAATTCGCGCTCGCGGCTGGCCGCCACTTCTCTGCTCCCGCGAACTCTGCTTCTGGTCGCGACACTCGACTCGCGGATTGTGCGTCCGCGATCTGTTCGCACGCTGCCGCGTGTGGCGCTCGCCTTCGAGCTCGCGCGAGGGCTCGCAACGCTACGTTGCGCTCGCGCTCTTCCACCGCCCCTTACGGTCGCCTTGCCTTTAGCTGGCGCCACTACTTGAGCGCTGGCTTTGCTGCGCGTCTTCTTTTTTGGGTCGGGCTTAGCGGCAGACGCGCCCGAGGCGGTTAACGCTAGAATCACGCTACCGATGCATAGTGAATATAGAATACGTTTCATGACTTTCCCTCCACTTTGTCCTTATCTAATTTGGACAGGAGCGCGGGCGGATTATTCAACCTCGAAAGCTTTCGGGGTCAACGAATGGGCGATGACGCACGCGGCAATGTCCTTGCCTATTTAACGTCGGCACAATGCCTAAGTTGCGCGCCAAATGTCAGCGTTTTTCGGGTCCGAAGCGCGAGGCGGCGCCGATTGGCCGAATTACTCAACATCATTAGCAACCAGGAGTGTCGCTCTTGTGCTGTTGTCGCACTGCTTCAAATAGCACAATTGCCACGGCGGTCGCGAGGTTCAGGCTGCGCGCCCCGTGCATTGGAATGGTGATGCAATTGTCGATGTTGGCTGCCAGCAAATTCTCGGGCAGCCCCTTTGTTTCGCGGCCGAAAACGAGAAAATCATCTTGCCTGAACGTCACATCGTAATAAGCGCGCAGGGTTTTCGTCGTCAGAAAAAAATAACGCGTGTTCGATGTTTGCTTTGACTGAAGTTGAGCAAACGAATCCCACAAGTGCACATCGACTTCATCCCAATAATCGAGGCCGGCGCGCTTCAATTGCCGGTCGTCCAATGAAAAGCCGAGCGGCTTGACCAAATGCAGTCTTGAACGCGTCGCCAGACAAAGGCGCCCGATGTTACCCGTGTTCGGCGGAATCTCTGGCTCGATCAATACGACGTTAAACACGATGAACAACAATGCATTCTCACTTCAATCCTCTCCCTGGAGGAGAGGAGGACGCGCAGCGCCAGGTGGGGCTGTAGGTGTGCGAATCGCCAACTACAACTTAGTCGCGACAAATTTTTCGAGCTTCACTACGTCGGCAGCAAACTTGCGAATGCCTTCCGCGAGTTTTTCCGTCGCCATCGCGTTTTCGTTCAACAGCCAGCGGAACTTTTTCTCGTCCAGTTCAAACTTCTCGATCTTCGCGGCCTTCGCTTTTTCCGGAGTCAATTTTCGCTCGACCGGCTCATTGGATTTCGAGAGCTCGTCCATCAACTCTGGGCTGATCGTCAGGCAATCGCATCCTGCCAGCTCCAGAATCTGCCCCTTGTTCCGGAAACTCGCACCCATCACCTCGGTTGAGATGTCGAACTTTTTATAGTAGGTGTAGATCTCCTGCACCGATTGCACGCCCGGATCTTCCGCGCCGACGTAGTCGCGTTTGTTTTCTTTTTTGTACCAATCGTAAATCCGGCCGACAAATGGCGAGATCAACTGCACTTTCGCCCCGGCGCAACGAACGGCCTGCGGCAATGAAAACATGAGCGTCAGGTTGCACCGGATTCCCTCTTTGGTCAGTTGTTCCGCCGCATTAATTCCCTCCCAGGTGGATGCAACTTTGATCAGCACGCGCTCACGCGAAATTTTGCGCTCTTCGTAAAGTTGCACCAGCCGCCGCGCCTTGTTGATCGATCCTTCATAATCAAACGAGAGCCGCGCATCGGTCTCCGTGGAGACGCGCCCGGGCACGATTTGCAAAATGTCGCAACCAAACTGCACCAGCAGATGATCGCAAATGTCTTCAATCTGCGCAGCGCCGCTTAGGCCGGACTTCTTGCGATTCGCTAAAACTTCTTCCAGCAAATGAGCATACTGCTCCTTTTGCGTCGCTGCATAAACCAGACTGGGATTTGTCGTGGCGTCCTGCGGCTTGAATTCCTTGATCGATTCAAAATCCGCCGTGTCTGCGACGATTTTGGTAAACTTCTTAAGCTGCTCGAGCTGATTCAGCTTCGTTTCGGTTTTCTTCTCCTCAGCAAAAGCGGTGCTCATAGTTAAATCCTCCTTGGCTTAAAGATAAAACGTACGCCCGAACGAAATATCGACAATCACAAAGTAACATAAACATAATATAGGGGAAGCGCTCGGTTGCGATACTCCGGGGCACAAGCATGAATACTTGCGCTATCTTCTTGGAAGAAATAACGCGACGGTCACAGACCGCCGCTACATGTTAGGTAGCGACAACGGGACGCGCTTCAACCGAACGGCGCGAACCAAGCGCGGCCTTTACAAAATTATTTCCAATCTCCCACATCGGTCCCGGAAATTTCCGGCATTCCGTCAGCACCTCGTCCAATGCGTTTACGAACATGTCGATTTCGCGCTCGCCAATGATCAATGGCGGCAGGATTTTCATCACGTCCATGGCATGCCCGGCCACTTGAGTCAGGATACGGTGCTTGCTCAACATTTGCGTCACAATCATTTGGGCGAAGAGGACCTTGTCGATCTTATGCAATAACTTCCAAGCCATCTTGAGTTTGAACTCCTGTGGCTCATGAAATTCGATCCCGATCA
>JBIOVE010000198.1:0-5584 GCA_044867565.1 Candidatus Udaeobacter sp.
CTCGACGGAACAGGCAGGATGCCTGTGTTACAAGAACGCTGCCCGGGGAACGCTTGGCCGACCCTCAGCGCGATTTCACCGCTTCGATCTCAATATTGATCGCGACGTCCTGGGCAATCCCCGAAACGGCCTCTGTCGCGCTGCCAAACATCAACCCGAAATCGCGACGCTTGAGAGGCTCGGTCGTAACCTCCCAACGAGTTCGTTGCAGCGAAGCTTCCCCTGTCAAGGGCGTCGCCAGCTTCACATGCAACGTGACCGGTTTTGTGACGCCGTGCATAGTAAGGTCGCCAACAATGTCGCCGCTCTGCTGGCCGGTTTGCTTTACGCTACGGCTCTTGAACGTGATTTCCGGGTATTGGGCGACGTTGAAAAATTCAGGGCTCCGCAAGTGATCGTCGCGCTTTTTGATTCTCGTGTCGATGCTGCGTACCTGAATCCGGGCCGAGACAGAGGAACGTTCCGGATTCTGGCGATCGAGATCTATGCTGCCTGAAAACTGGGTAAACTTGCCCGTCGTGCTAGTGAAAAATTGATTTACGCGGAATCCAATCGTCGAACGCGATGCATCGAATTTGAAAGTCTCGTCCGCAGCAGCGCTGTGAATCAATGCTGCGAAAACAAAAGCGAGCCAGCTAAATCGAATCATCAGTTTCATCGGAGTTTTTCTTTCGTTGGTTGTGTCGCATCATTCGATGCAAGCGTCTTCAACAGTGGCGTACGGGAAAGAGGCAATCTCCCAAACAAATTGCCGAGTGCAAAAGCTGGATCGCCCTTGAGCATCTTCGCGTGGTGCACTCCTGCGATCCGCGCCAGCTCGGTCTCGAAGTGCGTAACGGCGCGCAGATCCGGGTCGTTTGCATCGAGGTAACCAAATGCCCGTCGCAACAGGGCAAACAATTCCGGCTCGTGATGGTCGCGCTCGGTGCAAATCTCAATCAGCTCGACAAAATAAGCCGCCGTCTGTGTGCGCAAGTAATTCTTGCGGATTCCGGCGAACGGATTTTTTAGCACGACTTCCGTAAGCGTATGTAGATCAGACCTCCGGCTCCTCGCGATCTGAATTTCCGTTTCGAAGAACAAATCTAATTTGCCAGCAAACGGACTTTTCGCGCGCCGCGCTCCTTTGGCCACGGTTTGGATGCAGCCAAGCGATTCCGTGCACCACGATACGATCAGGCTTGTGTCGCTGAATTTGCGTTTGCGCAAGAGGATGGCAGCAGTGCTTTCCACGATTCATTGTTAGCGCGAATTTTTGCGGCGTGCTAGGTGGATCGAGCAGTTCCCATACTCGATTTTAAGATGAGGCGGCAAAAGGCGCATTTCCTAGCATCGCCCGCGGAGCGGTCGATCCACCTTCCAATATTCGCCGCGTGGTGGATCGCGTCGCTCCGCGCCCGATGCCAAAGATAATCGGCGCAGCCGCGGTTTATTTAATCTGTCGCTTGGAGCTTGGAAGTTTCCGGCTCGCAGACAGATTTCCTGATGCCGACAACAACAACTGAAACAGCGCGCGTCCCTGAAGATATTAGCGGTCGCCCGCGCCGCATGCCGGTAGGCGGAATTACGTGGCGACACACATTCCGCGCGCTGCGGCATCGCAATTATCGTCTTTTCTTCTGGGGCCAGCTCGTCTCACTCATTGGCACGTGGATGCAACAGACGGCGATGAGCTGGTTCGTATATCAAATCACGAATTCGAAGCTGCTTCTGGGCACCGTTGCCGCCGTCGGATCGGCTCCGATGATGTTGTTCTCGATTTGGGGCGGATCGTTGGCCGATCTTTATCCAAAGCGCTCCATCATCATCACCACACAGACCGCGCAAATGATTTGCGCGTTTTTACTCGCAGCAGGGGCTTGGACGGGCTTTGCGACGCCGTTGGTCATTATCGTCATCGCTTCGCTGAATGGTGTAGCGATGGGTTTCGACATGCCTGCGCGTCAGGCATTCACAGTCGAAATGACAAGCCGCGAAGATTTGCTGAACGCAATCTCGCTCAACAGCTCGATCGTGAACGGCGCGCGCGTTGTCGGTCCGTCGATTGCTGGTTTGCTGATCGGTGCAGTCGGTGTCGCGACGTGTTTTTTCCTGAACGGCGTCACCTTTGTCGCGGTAATTGCTGGTTTGTTTATGATGCGCTTGCCGCCATTTGAACGACCGGCACACTCCGTGTCCGCCGGTGAACACGCCTGGAATGGCATCGTCTTTTCAATCAAACATCAACGGGTACGCACGATTTTACTGCTCTTTCTCGCAGTGGGCGTCTTCGGCTGGTCGTATGCCGTGCTGATGCCGGCCTTTGCACGCGATGTGCTTGGCCGCGGCGCAAACGGATACGGTGTGTTGATGTCAGCGAGTGGAACCGGCGCATTCATTGGGGCGCTGGTGGTGGCGACATATGGACATCTATTCACACCGCGGAGACTTGCGCTCGGCGGCGTCTGGTTGTTTTCGATCGCGCTGCTCGCGTTTTCGCTGAGCCGCAATTTCTATCTCGCACTAGTATTTCTCCTCTTCGCGGGATTTGGCATGCTCCTGTTTTTCTCGACGTCCAACACCGTGTTGCAAACGATCGTTCCGGATGAAATGCGCGGTCGCGTAATGGGCGTGTGGTCGCTCGTGTTCGGCGCGATGATTCCGCTCGGCAGCCTCGAAGCCGGCGCTCTCGCCCACTGGTTAGGGACGCCCTTTGCGCTGGCATTTGGCGCGATCGTTTGCGCCCTCTCGGCGCTCGTAACGCTGTGCGTGATTCGGCGACGCGAGGCAGCGATCACAAAATAATTTTTGATATCCGTGATATCAGCGTAATCCGCGGTTCATTAGCCCGACCTCGAAGTCGTTCGTGCCCCTACAGATAGATTCGCAGCCGACACGACTGCCTCTACAGCGACCGAGAAATTAATGCGACGGTACATAAACCGCCGCTACAGCTGGGAATATCCGAACGCGGAAAAACCCTATCGATTCACGATATGCAGAGCGCGCTTTTCAACGTTAAGCGCTGCTTCCTTGACGGCTTCGCTCAAGGTTGGGTGCGAATGGCACGTGCGGCCGAGATCTTCCGAGCTGCCGCCAAATTCAATTACCGAAACTGCTTCCGCGATTAACTCCGAAGCGAGATGTTGCAAAATGTGCGCGCCAAGAATGCGATCCGTTCTTGCCTCCGCCACGAACTTGACCATTCCATCGGGGTCCTCGTTGGCCAGTGCGCGCCCGTTCGCGCGGAATGGAAACTTTCCGATCCGGACATCTATTCCCTTCTCTTTTGCCTGATCTTCGGTGAGACCAACGCCAGCCAGCTCAGGATTCGTGTAAATGATTCCCGCGATGGCGTCGTAGTTCACATGGCCCGCTTTGCCCGCGATGATCTCCACGCAGGCGATCCCTTCATCTTCGGCCTTGTGCGCCAGCATGGGCCCGGCTATCACATCGCCAATCGCATAAATGCCTTCAATGTTTGTGCGGAAATGTTTATCCACTTTAATTCGTTTTCGGTCGTCGAACTCGACGCCAAGCTTTTCTGCACACAGACCTTCCGAGAACGGGCCGCGTCCCACTGAGACGAGCACCTTGTCCGCCTCGAATTTCATTTCTTCGCCGCCTTTTGTCGCTGTCGCTGTCGCGTGGCCATTGTCGATCTTGACCGCGCTCACTTTTGTTTCGAGATGAAACGTGATCCCCTGAGCGGTCAGCGAACGCTGGAGCAGATTCGAGAGCTCCAGATCGAAGCCGATGGCGATACGCGGCAAAAATTCCAGCATGGTCACCTCTGAGCCGAGACGATTCCAAACCGAACCGAGTTCCAGCCCGATTGCGCCGGCGCCGATGACAAGAAGTTTCTTAGGGGCTTCCGTGAAACAAAGCGCTTCGGTGCTGCTGACGATGGTTCTGCCGTCGAACTTCGCGAAGGGCAACTCAACCGCCGCGCTGCCGGTGGCGATCACGATGTTTTTGGTTTCGATCTCCTGGGTATCGCCTTTCGAGGATTTAACCGAGACTTTTCCGGGTGCGGTGATCGTGCCGATGCCCTCGAAGGTAGTGACCTTGTTCGTCTTCATCAACGCGCGCACGCCCCCGGTAAGAGTTTTCACGACCTTATCCTTGCGCTGCTGCATCTTGGGGAGATCGACCTGGACGCCGTCGATCATGATCCCATGTTTCTCCGCTTCCTTTTTTGCGAACATGACATGATCGCTCGAGGTGAGGAGCGCTTTGCTCGGGATGCAGCCCACGTTCAGACAGGTGCCACCAAGATCCTTGTCTTTCTCGACAATGGCTGTCTTTAGCCCGAGCTGGCCGGAGCGGATGGCAGCGATGTACCCGCCGGGCCCCGAGCCGATAATAACAACATCAAATTTTTCCATAATGCATAGTGGCATCGGCATCTTGCCGATGAAGACATGCGCTGGAAGCGCATGCCACGATAAAAGTCAAAAATCGAGGGGCAGCTTTTTCGGGTCTTCGATGCATTCTTTCACTTTGATGAGAAAGGTGACGGCTTCCTTGCCATCGATGGCGCGGTGATCGTAGCTGAGCGCGAGATACATCATCGGGCGCACTTCCACCTTGCCGTCAATCGCCATGGGCCGCGCCATGATCTTGTGCATCCCGAGAATGCCGCTTTGCGGCGGATTGAGAATAGGCGTGCTAAGAAGCGAACCATAAACACCGCCGTTTGAAATTGTAAATGTGCCGCCCTGCAGGTCTTCGATTTTCAATTTCCCCTCGCGCGCTTTCACTGCAAAGGTGGCAATCTCGAGCTCGAGATCAGCAAAACTTTTCTTGTCCGCATCTCGTACGATCGGCACCACGAGCCCGCGCTCCGTCCCCACTGCTACGCCAATGTCGTAGAAATTGTTTTGGATGAAATCCTCGCCTTCAATGCGGCCATTGACCACGGGCACCGCCTTGAGCGCTTCAACGCAGGCTTTGATAAAGAACGACATGAAACCGAGTTTCACGCTGTTCTTTTTCATGAACTCTTCCTGCGCTTTGGCGCGCAATTTCTGAACGGCGCTCATGTCACATTCGTTGAAAGTCGTAAGGATGGCGGCCGTTTGCTGCGCCATGACCAATTGCGCGGCGATTTTGCGCCGCAGCGGCGACATTCGTTTTCGAGTGAACCGGCCATCTGGTCGATCTTGTTCTGCCGCCTCGGGGAAGCTAACAGCTTCCTCTACAGGTACAGATTTGCGATCCTGGATGGCGGCCAGCACGTCGCCTTTGGTTAAGCGATCGCTCTTGCCCGTGCCGGAGATTTTTTCCGTCTCTACATGTTCTTCTTCGACAATGCGCCGAACGGCGGGTGAAAGAGTTGTAGCTGGGGTCGGTGACCCTGGCCCGCCGCGGTCAGCCCCGAAAGCTTTCGGGGCGGCTACAGCTTCTTTTTCTTCTGCGCGCTCTTTCTCTGCCTTGGACTCTTTCTTCTTTTCCTCGGGCTCTTTCTTTTTTACCGGAGGTTTCTCCTTCTTTTCCTCGGGAGGCGGTTTTGAATCGTCTATCGTCGCAACGATTTCCCCGATTTTCACTTCCTGGCCCTGGTCAACTTTGGTTTCGAGCACCCCAGCTTTTTCTGCGACGA
>JBIOVE010000199.1:0-14108 GCA_044867565.1 Candidatus Udaeobacter sp.
GAGAGACATGGCTAATGCCGAGCGGACCAAGTAAAGCGATATTATAATCTATTGTGTGCACGCCCAGCTTACGAAGTTTTACGAAGTCGCTGTAAACCTGAGCCCGCCGCTTGAACCGGTCGCGCCGGCGATACACGATGCGTTTCCGCGCGCCAGATAACAACGCAAACAATGCTGAGCGATCATTCCGTGTGAAATCAACGCAGTAATCAAATTTCTCACGGACGAGGGCAAAAAAGAGAGCGAGGTCGTACAAATTGCGCCGCACCAGCAGGATCCGGTCGACATTTGAGATGGCTGGCAGCAAGTCGGCGCATTCCCTGGAAGCGACCAGCGTCACCCGTGCATCAGGGAAATTTGCGCGCAAAGTGGCGATGGCTGGAGTCGTCAGGATGAGGTCGCCGATCCGTTTGAGTTGAAGGAGCAAAATGTTCACGAATAGTTTGCGCTGCTAGAGTAGCACAAGCGTTTTGCCTGTGGTCGTGGTTGCGAGGTTAACCGCTGGCTTACACCGCTTTGCGCATGGCGATTTCGTAAGCATCCAGCAATCGTGTTCGAAAATGATCCCAGGTGAAATTTTCAACTACGCGGCGCCTTGCTGCGCTGCCCATCCGTTCGACGATTTCAGGGTGCCGATACAGATGCTCGAGCGCCGCCGCGATTGCATCAACATCTCCTGGTTTCAGGATGATTCCTTCTACACCATCACGCACCACATCGCCTGCCTCGCGCGTGGTGATCTGCGGCAACGCGCAGGCGGCAGCTTCATACGTAACTTTGGCGCTGCCCTCCCATTGCGATGGAAAAACATGAACCGTACCTTGGTTCAGATAATTCTCCGGATCGCGCACGAATCCTACGATGCGAATGTTATCACGCCAGAATTGCTTCAGATACGGCTTCGCTTCCTCATGCACGGAACCGACCAGCCATAACTCGGCGTCTGGCAAATTGAGCCGATGCCATGCTTCGAGCAAATGTTGAATGCCCTTGCGCCTAATCAACGCGCCCGCAAAGAGCGCACGAAATTTTGTTGGGCGCTGACCTGGCTTGAAGCGTTCCACATCTACCCCGCGCGGCAGGTAAAATAGTTTTTCCTCCGGGAAACCCCGTGCGCGAAAGGTGTCAGCTGCCGTCGCTGATAAAACGAGTAGCAGATCGGCGAGGCTGTACTCCTCGACAAAACGCCTCCGCTCGAGCAGCAACCTGGCCTTCCACCGTTGAAACCGCGACGTGCTGCTGCTTGTCGATCCGGCGATTTCCGGGCGGCCAACTTTCGCTTTTCCGCCATCGCGATGCCAGGTCGGAATCTCGACGATCGACGGGATCCGGCGTTGTTTCGCTACTTGAAGCGAGCGTAAACAGTCGCCAGACCAGCTGTGAAATAAATCGTAGTGTCCGGTAGCCAGATGCCTGGAAGCGATCCAATCAAGATATTTTTTCTTCGCGCCATAATAGTAAGGCCGATCCAGGAACGAGATGAGACGCACTGGATGCCAGCGTAGAGAATGGATCAGCGACGCAGGAATCTCTTGCTGCCGGTTGTCGTAAGCGATTGCTTTTCCCAGAAATCCACCCCGATACGACGCGCGCAACGTTTCAAATGCGTCCGTGTCCAGGCCCGAACCACCGATGCGCGCGAAGATTGAATACAGCAAATGCCTCGGTAGTACGCGCGGCGTCATGGATGAGGCGGCGCCTGCTGGAGGAGGAGCGTTTAAAGTTTCACCCGGCATCGGGTTACAACTATTCTGGCGAACATGGAGCAAGTAAAGAGCTTCTGTGCCCTGTCGACAGGAGAGCAGTCGAGTTGGTTTTTCAACGGAGCCAGATGAGTTTTAAAGTTTTACGTGGCATGACGAAAAGACTCAGCATCGGATTTGTCCGGCGCGGCTATGCGCAGAGCGGCGGCGCGGAGGTTTACTTAAAACGGTTCGCGTACGGAGTAGTCGAAGCCGGACATGATGCGCAACTTATTACGACCAGCGCATGGCCGCAGAATGAGTGGCCATTCGGAGCAATCAGCCGCTTGCATGGCGCATCGCCAATTGCGTTTGCCAACGGGGTAGAAGAAATGCGACCGCAACTTCGATGCGATGTCTTGATGAGCCTTGAACGCGTCTGGAATTGCGACGTTTACCGCGCCGGCGACGGTATCCACCGTGCCTGGCTGACTCGCAGAAGAAAATTTGAAGTTCCGCTGGCACGATTCGTTCGAGGCCTCAATCGCAAGCATCGCGACATCTTACAGCTCGAAGAAGCTCTCTTTGCAAACCGCGGCGCCGGCCGCGTGATAGTGAATTCGCAAATGGTCAAAAAGGAAATTGCCGATCTTTACGGTTATCCCGCGGACAAGATCGACGTCGTCCGCAACGGCGTTCCGCTCCAGCAATTTCGTTTCGATCCAGGGCTTCGGGAAAAATCCCGCGATGAGTTGAAGGTGAAGCCAGGCGAAACCGCGCTGCTTTTCGCTGGCTCGGGTTGGGAACGCAAAGGCTTGCGTTTCGCCATCGCAGCGATGGCTCTCTGCCACAATCGAAAAATGCGTTTGCTCGTCGCTGGTCGCGGAAACCAGCGCTACTACAAATCGAAGCGCATGCAGTTTCTGGGCGAAGTTCCCAGTCTTGCGGGCATTTACGCGGCTGCGGATATCTTTATTTTACCGACGATTTACGATCCGTTCTCGAATGCGTGTTTGGAAGCGCTGGCGTCGGGATTACCCGTGATTACCACGCGTGCCAATGGGTTCAGCGAAATCATCGACGAAGGCGTGCACGGCTCGATTGTCGATTCTGCTAACGACATCGTGGGTTTGCGCGACGCGATTCAATTTTGGTCGGATGCACCACGGCGTGCCGTCGCAAGATCGACGAACATCGAGCGCGCGTCCCAGTTCGACATCTCGACGAATGTTGAGCGTATGTTGGAGATTCTGGTTCAGGCCGCGGCCAGCGCGGCATCCACATCCGGGAAGATCTGAAACACCTGATCGAGCCGCGAGATTTCGAAAATCGAGCGCACTGTTTCCTGCAAGCCAGCCAGCGCGAATTTGCCGCCGTAGGCTTCAACCTTCTGCATTGCTTCGATAAATGCCGCCAGTCCGGCGCTGTCGATGTAAGTCACGCCGGAAAGATCGACCACTAATTGTTTCGGTTTTTTCGCGATCATTCCGATGAGTGCCGCGGTAACATTGGGCGAAACGTGCAGATCGATTTCACCTTCGAGCGGCAGCACATTGGGACGATCCTTGCGCGGCATTGGAACGGCAGGGGAAGCAGATTTTTTCATTCAACCCTTCAATCGTCAATCGATTACCATCCGAGTGTATTGATCATGCCCTCCACATCCGAAAGATCATCGATCAGGAAATCTGGCTGATATTCGGCAAGCTGGTCGCGACTCCATGTGCCGGTTGCAACGGCAATCGTGCGTGCGCCAAAAGCTTTGCCGCAGGCAATATCGCGCGGTGTGTCGCCGATCACGTCGATCTCGGATGCGGAGAACTCCCGGCCATGCTTTTCTTTTGCGCGGGCGCGAGCAACTCTCCCAAGCCGGTTGCGATCCTGATGGTCGTCGGCAAAGGCGCCAAACTCAAAGAAGTGCCAGACACCATAGTGCTCAAGCTTGAGTTGCGCCCCGCGCGAGACATTTCCAGTGAGAAGCGCGAGCACGAGATGCGGTCGCGACTTGATTCTTTCGAGCAACTGGAGCACGCCGGGAAGCAGTTTGCCTGCGCGACGCGGCAATTCGAGCGAAAGAAAATGGACATAGCTGTCCAAAAACCCGCTGACGTTTTCGTTGGTTGCGGGAATTTTATGCTTGTTCAGTATGCTGACGACGATGCCCGAATCGGTCATACCCGCGATCTCGATGTCGTGCAGGTCATCGGCGATGCCGAAGCGCTCGGTAAACGCCGATTTGAGGGCGTGCACGCCTGCGCCGCCCGAATAAATGAGCGTTCCATCGATGTCGAAAAGAAGCAGGCGCCTTTGCATTTCGTCACGACGGTCATGGACCGCCGCTACAATTTGGGCGCGTGCATCGTGAGCACCGCGATCATACTGCCGAGAAATATAAGCACCGCAATCGCCAGGCCGGCAAAAACTGCATTGCGAATTGGATCCTCTTGTTCCTTCCTGCGCGGGAATGGGGACGCGTTGGTAAAATCGACGGGTACTGCGCTTAGTTCGGCGGGTCTGGCTTTGATCTCCTCCAGTTGAGGCAATGGTTGCGAGCCGATCGTGTCCGGTTCGTAGCGCGCCTCGGCTGCGCCAAATCGAATCCGATCGTCGAAGCGCAGCCCGGTCTCCGTGACCGGGATCCCGTTGACGCGTGTGCCATTGGTCGAATCCAGATCCTTCAACCGGTAAGTTTCGCCGGTCAGCTGCAACTCCGCGTGATGGGTCGAGACGGATGGATCGTTAATGATTATCATGTTATCCGGGCCACGCCCGATCGTGATCAGCTCTTCGACCAGTTCATGTGCAGTCCCGCTGATGACCAGCTTCGGCATATTGTCGATCTTAGCCCAAGTCAGAGCCTCGTAAACACCGACGATTATGTCCTCGTCGCGTGCGGTCTGTGAATTGACCCACCAGCCGCGCGCCCGCATAGTGGCGCTTCCATGGCGATTGAGTTAACGCGCAATTTTTGCATCATCGCGCACATCGATCACGGCAAGACGACTTTGTCAGACCGATTGCTCGAGCGCACGGGCACGATCCACGAGCGAGACAAACAGGACCAGCTTCTCGATTCGATGGATTTGGAGCGCGAGCGAGGCATCACGATCAAAGCGCATCCGGTGACGATGCGTTACAAGAGTAAGTCGGGAGAAACGTATCGGCTGAATCTGCTGGACACGCCGGGGCACGTCGATTTTGCCTACGAAGTTTCGCGCAGTCTTGCCGCCTGCGAAGGCGCACTGTTGGTTGTGGATGCGGCGCAAGGCGTGGAAGCGCAAACAGTGGCGAACGTGCATCTCGCGCATAAGCAGGGGCTCGCGATTGTCCCGATCATTAATAAAATCGACCTGCCGAACGCTGATGTGGCCTCGGTACATCGACAACTGGAAGAAATCCTTGCGATCCCCTCGGAGGAAGCGATTGAAGCAAGCGCGAAGGTTGGAATCGGCATCGAAGAAATTCTTGAGGCGATTGTGAAGCGAATTCCGTCGCCGCAAACAGCGGCGGATGAGACTTTGCGCGCTCTAGTTTTTGATTCCGTCTTTGATGTTTATCGTGGCGTGGTCGGCTACGTGCGCGTTGTCTCGGGAACAATGGAAGCGAATCACGCAATCACGTTGATGAGCAACAACGCGCGTTACGAGATCAAGGAAGTAGGCGTGTTTACCCCGAAAATGCTCGTCCAGCCGAAGCTAAATCCCGGTGACGTCGGTTATTTCATTGCCAACATCAAAACGACTGCTGACATAAAGATCGGCGACACCATCACGGATCAGCGTCATCCCGCGCGCAAGCCGTTGCCGGGTTTTCAGGAAATTCATCCCATGGTGTTCAGCGGGATCTATCCGATTAACACCGGCGACTTCGAACATTTAAAGACCGCCATCGGCAAGCTGCGCTTGAACGACGCTGCCTTTGTCTATCAACCGGAGAGTTCCGTCGCTCTCGGATTCGGATTTCGTTGCGGATTCCTCGGATTGCTTCACATGGAAATCATCCAGGAACGGCTCCGGCGCGAGTACAACATGGACATCATCGCGACGAGTCCAAGCGTCGTTTATGAAGTGCTGACCACACGCGGCGACAAAATGTTGATCGATAACCCGGCGCATTTGCCTGATCCGAGCACGATCGAGGAAATTCGAGAGCCGATTGTAAAGGCGTACGTGCTTTGTCCGAATGAAAACATCGGTGACATTCTGCAATTAATTCTCGAGAAACGCGGCCAGATGGAACATACGGAATCGCTCGACACCCGCCGCGTGATGTTGCATTGCGAACTGCCGCTCAACGAAATTCTCGTCGATTTTAATGACAAGATAAAAAGCATTACGCGCGGCTATGGCTCTATGGACTACGAGCATGCTGGGTATCGCCCGGCGAAATTAGTAAAGCTCGACCTGCTCGTGAATGGTGAGCCGGTGGACGCGTTTTCGACGATCGTGCACAAGGACCGTGCACAGGCGAGGGGACGCCAGTTGGCGGCCAAGTTGAAGGAAGTGATTCCGCGGCAGCTTTACCAGGTGGCAATCCAGGCAGCGATTGGCGGCAAAATTATTGCACGCGAGAGTGTTTCGGCATTGCGAAAAAACGTAACCGCGAAATGCTACGGCGGCGATATCACACGCAAGCGCAAATTGCTTGAGAAACAAAAAGAAGGAAAGAAGCGGATGAAAAGCATTGGGAAGATCAATATTCCACAAGAGGCATTTATCGAGGTGTTAAAGGCGCAATGATTTGTTTTTGGCATTCCGAGCGAAGTCGAGGCGTCTCTCACCCTAAAGAAAATAAGAGATGTCGCGACTTCGCTCGACATGACAAACGGACGCAGAAAGCGTTTATGGAAGTGCGCAACACGCGAATCCTCAATATCCAACAGATCTAGTATTCAGCCCTTGCACTATGTTCAGGCGCAGCCACATCAAGCAGAGTCGATTACTTTTGCGCCATGCTCGCAAGTACCTGCGCTACAAGAACGATCTGCTTAGCGACTCGGACCGCGCAGAGATCGTCTCTGAAATAGAGGACCTCCGCCATGCTCTACATCAGCGCGACCACGAGAGGGTCCACAGCACGGCCGACGCGCTTGATAAAACATTGCACCGGCTGACGCCGGTAAACTGGGAATCGCATTGGCGGGAAAATTTCGAAGTGATTTTGGTGGCGATTGTAGTGGCCGTTGGCATCCGGTCTTATTTTTTGCAGCCGTTCAAAATCCCGACCGGCTCGATGCAACCGACTTTAAACGGGATCATTGGTTACCCCAGCATGGAACCGGCGCCAAATCTTTTGCGGCAGATCGGCGAGTTCGTCATGTTAGGTCGCAATTACATCAACGTTGTCTCGCGTGAGGACGATCAAGTCGTTCAAATCGAGCAGAGAAAATTTCTCTTCTTCTTCAACTTTTCACGACTGATTTGTGAGCGGCAGGATTTTCTCGTTTACGCGCCGCCTGAAACGCTCAGTCATGATTTCAACGTTTTCCCCGGCCGGGCCTATCGCCGCGGCGACGTTATCGCGAGGGGCGCGGTGGACACCGGTGATCAGGTCTTTGTCGACAAATTTAGCTACAACTTCGTGAAACCGCATCGGGGCGACGTTTTCGTTTTCCGGACCAATCATATTCCTGGCATTCGGGAAGATCCGGACACTGGGTCGCCATTTTACATTAAGCGGCTGGCCGGCCTGCCCGGCGATCGTCTACGCGTCGACCCGCCTTTTCTCTACGTCGATGGAGAAAAAGCGGAGGGTTATGGTTTCGACCGGGTGATGGCGGCGAAGCCTCCCTATCGTGGCTATGCCTTGGGCCATGATTATCTGGCAGAACCAAATCGTTCGTTCACCGTGCCACAGCATGGTTATTTTGCTTTGGGCGATAACAGCTACAACAGCTACGACAGCCGCTATTGGGGGCCGGTGCCTGAAGAAAATCTCGTTGGGCGCGGCTTGTTTGTTTACTGGCCGTTCAATCGGCATTGGGGCTTGATTCGGTAGGTAATAATTTCCGCCGCATGCTATCAAGTCTGCCGCGAGTATATCCTCTGCTTGGGCTCTGCGGCGGATATGTATTGATCATGTTTTTTAATCCGGTGCGGCAAGCACTCGGAGATGGGTTTCGTTGCATCGGCCGCTTCAAACGCATCTGGCTCACCTTTGCCTTTCTTGGGTTCGGCTACTTCGTCTTCCAATTTGTCACCTTCACGCCTATCCGAAACTGGGCCGATCTCGATCCCAACCAGGTCACCTCGTTGCCGAGCTGGTATTGGCCGCGATTCGTGGAGATATGGAGGGAAACGCCGCTGCCTGCTCTGGAAGGAGTGGCGGGAATTTTCGATAACGCGACCACTACTTATCCGCTCTCGGTCGTGGCCGCCATCCTTATGATCATCAACTGGCGCGGGCTGCATGGCACCTTGTTCGGCGCCTTGCGGAAGCGCTATCATTTGTGGAGTTATCTCATCTACGTGATTCTGCTGTTGAGCGCCCTGGCGTCGCTTTTCAAGCCAATTGTATTCTGGCGATTACCGGAGTGGAGCGGTCTGGTTTCGGCTGCCGGCCTGCTGCGAATTTCGGCCACGGTAGATACTGTGGCATTCATTTTCGAATACCTTCTCGGCGTCTATATCCAGGTGTATTTGATCACTGTCTGTTTGGCATGGGTAAAAGGCGTGAGTTTTGAGGAAGGGGAACTCTTCCGCTTCGCCGTGCGCCGCTTCAGTTATGTTTTGCAGTGGGCTGGCATCGTTGTTTTGGTTAGCACGTTGATCGTCCGTTTGCCACTTCTCCTCGCCTACTTCAAAGACATTCCCGGTGTTCTCGATTACCTGCCGATTGAGCGCATGTTCATGAGCGGGTTGATCATTGCCTTCTGCTCGGTCCAAATCTCGCTGGCACTGCATAATGAAACGTTGAGCGAAGCGATGCACGCGCATGGCCGGTTCATCCGGGAAAATGCGAGTCATTTCGGGTGGTTCTTGCTTATTTGCGGAATCCACTTTTTTGGCATCATGATCTGCGACGCTATCGTGCGCAGCGCAATCGCGGATCGGTTGGCTACACTTTTCATTTGGAAATTCATCTTTGCTTGTCTCCGCGGAATTATCACCGGTTGGCTTCTGGCTTCATGGGTCTGTTTATTTCGTCGATGGGAAAGTCGCCGCCGTCATCAGGAGAGACGGATTGCGTACTGAGAGGATTTTTTTAGGAGTGAATGCTGCGAAAATTACGCGCCAGAGCAAATCGAACCTGGCCCTGGCATTTATTTCGCTGGGCCGCGAGCGCAAGCGCGACATCACTATTTTCTACGCGTTTTGCCGCGTGATCGATGACATTGCCGATTCGGCGGAACTCAACGTGAAGGAGAAGCGATTGCGGCTGGCGGCATGGCGCGAGATGCTCCGCCGCGCACGCGCGGATGAGCCGTCTCTTGCGCATGAGATGCGGAGTTTGATCGACAAGTACTCGCTGTCGCTCGACACGACTGAGGAAATTATTGCCGGGTTGGAGATGGACTTGAGTATCTCACGATATGCCACATTCGAGGACCTCCGCGTTTATTGCTATCGGGTCGCCAGCGCAGTCGGTCTCGTCAGCATTGAGATTTTTGGATACCGTAATGCGCGCTGCAAAGAGTATGCACTTGAGCTTGGGCTGGCTTTGCAAATGACCAATATTATTCGCGATGTCGGGAAAGATTTGCGGCACGGCCGGATCTATCTCCCGCAGGAGGATCTGGCGCGCTTCGATTATCCCGAAACAGAGCTGCAAAATCGGCAATATAACGAACGTTTCGCTAGTCTGATGAAGTTCGAAGCAGAGCGCGCGCGCGAGTTTTTTTTTCGCGCGGCGGAGGCGCTTCCGCCTGAAGACCGTCGAGCGATGGCGCCTGCCGAGATCATGGGCTCCATTTATCGGGGATTACTCCGCCGAATGGAGCTCGACAAATTTCGCGTTTTCGAGAAGGAATATCGCCTCAGCAAACTTGAGAAAGCCTCCCTGATCGCGACGCAACTGCTTAAGTCGTTTTGAATCGATCGTGCAACCTTGTCTGACTTGCGCGGTTTAATTCGGCAGCGAAGATGGATTTATGAAACGGAATCTTTTCACAGTTGTAGCGGCCTTTGCGATGAGTTCTTTTATCCTGAGTTCGTGTGAGACTCCAACTGGTCAGGGTGCCGGCATTGGCGCTGCAACCGGGGCAATCATTGGCGGCGCGGCGACGGGCCATGTTCGTGGCGCGGCCCTGGGCGCAGCCGCAGGCGCCGCGGCTGGCGCGTTAATGGGCGCAGCGATCGAAGAGGATCAAGCCGCCCGCTATGGTCCGCCACCACCCGGTGGCTATCGCTTTGCGCAGTGGACCGGCACGCCTGGTCTTTATTACAGCCCATACACCGGGCGCGTTTACAATCTTCGCGGCGTTCCGCCTGGTGGGCTTACTCGCGATGTCGATACCGGCCAGCTTTTCCGCAAGCCGTAATCAGATTTTTCGTCAGTCTAGACTTCGCGTCAGGATGGATTAGCGCGTTTGCGCTTGGAGCGCATCCACGAGCGCCTGCGCCTCTTCCGTCATTCTTAGCAGTTCCGGCCACGGGCGGTGATAGTTCTCACCCGGCAATTTACGCGTGGCATCGAATCCCATGTGAGAACCAATGTTTTGATCGCTCGGTGCATGGTCTAACGAGTCGCTTGGATTTTTAATGATCGTTGTGTCCCGCGCAGGATCGGTGTTTGCGCACAAGCGGAAGAGCACTTCGCTCGTATTGTGCACGTCGCAATCCTCGTCCACCGCCACAATGTATTTGCTGAACATCATCTGCCCCATGCCCCAGAGGCCGTGCATGACTTTGAAGGCCTGATACGGATACTGTTTCCGGATACTGACGAAGACCAGATTGTGAAAAACGCCTTCCGGCGGCAGCGTCATATCCACGATTTCTGGGAAATTCATTCTGAATACGGGCAGGAAAATCTGCACACACGCATCACCGATATAGTAATCTTCCATCGGGGGCACACCTACGATCGTTGTCGGATAAACTGCGTCGCGCCGGTGCGTGATCGCCGTCAAATGGAACACCGGGTAATCTTCGATTGCGGTGTAAAAGCCAGTGTGATCCCCGAAGGGGCCTTCCGGTCGCACCTCACCGGGTTGAACATAACCTTCCAGAACAAAATCGACGTCCGCCGGCACATCGACATCGATTGTCTTGCACCGAACGAGCTCGATTGATTTTCTTCGCAGAAAACCCGCAAAAAGAATTTCATCCAGGCCGTCGGGCAGCGGCGCGGTCGCTGCGAATGTATAAACGGGATCGCCGCCCAGCGTCACCGCTACCGGCATGCATTCGCCTCGCTCATAATAACGTTTGCCGTGGCGGGCGCCGACCTTGTGAATCTGCCAATGCATCCCGGTAGTGCGCTCATCGTAAATCTGCATCCGATAAATGCCGACGTTTCGCGCGCCCGTTTCCGGATCGCGCGTGTGCACATTTGCCAATGTGATAAAACGACCTCCATCTTTTGGCCAACATTTGAGAATGGGAAGATCGGAGAGGGTGAAACCGGCAGATCCGGTATCCAGAGTCTGCACCACTTCCTGGCAAGCCGCTTCGCTGACCTTCTTCGGGCGCGCATGCAGGAGATGAATTCCTTGTTTTAGCAGGCCCCAACCTTCCCGCAGATCAGTTGGCGGTTTCGCTTTCAGGATCAGTTGGATTTCCTGGGCGATATCTCCAATGTCTGCGACTTGCAGCGCGAGCACCATCCGTCGACGCGATCCCATCGTATTAATTGCAACGGGGAATTCCGATTTTTTTCCATCGACAATCGGCTGCTCGAAAAAAAGCGCCTTTCCACCGCCAGGCGATTTCATTTCGCGGTCGGCCCATTCTGCAATGAGCAGATCGGTATCGACCGGAATAGCGACGCGCTTCAGCTCGCCCGCTTGCTCAAGGGCATCGAGGAACTGTCGGAATGAGCGGTAAGCCATTGCGGGACGTGCCGCTATACTGAAGCGTCATTTTTTGGAACGCGACAGAATTTTTGATCAGCGATACGGCGGCACCATGTATTGGAAGGAAACGACCCTGCCACTGGCGAAAGTGACCGTCTTGTAGGGATAAGGGATACTTGGCGGTATGTAGGAATAAAAGAATGGATCGTAGAAGGGACTGCCAAAGAAGACGAAAGAACGGCCACCATGATGATGATGCCTCCCTCTGAAACCGACTCTGGTGAGTCCGAAACCGTAACCCAACCCATAACCGGGACCGTAGTAGGGATAAGGATACGAATAAGGATAAGTCGTGTAATGTACGTAAACCCAAGTCTCGGTCGGGCGACCGCGCATATTGCCCACAATTTTCCGATCGGGCGAACCCCAGGCCAGCCACACCGCGTTTGGTGACATTCCGTCCCGAATTTGCCCCTGACTTACCGATGCCTGGTCGCTGGGAGAAAGGCTCTGGTAAAGTTCAGGATGTCCGGAAATTCGCGTCTCGGTAGTGGAACAGCTCGCAAGGATTAATGCACTGGCTGCGATGCAAGGGGTCAGCGCCTTGGAAAGGAATTGACGCTTCATAAAAAAATCATACAGCCCTCCAAATATTGAGTCAATCAGCCCACTTTCCTGATTGAACATGCAGCAACGGCGTTAGTTGCCCACCGGCACCTCAAATCGCCGACGATAATCGCTCGGGGTAATATCAAATCTCCGTGCGAAGGTGCGACGAAATACATCAGCGCTGCGGAAACCAACAGAAGCGGCTACGCTGTTGATCGTCGTCCTAGGCGTGCCGAGTCGTCGTCGTGCTTCGCTCAGCCGCAAATCTTCCACGAATGCCGCGGGTGTTCGGTGAAATTCCCTTTTGAAGCGTCGATTAAAATTCCGCACGCACAGGCACGCGCGCTTTGCCAGAGTTTCCACCGATAGATCGTCTTGCAGATGGCCGCGCACCCATGCGATCAGATCGCCAAACGAATCCGCCGACTCGGTTTGAAACTGCAGCGGCTCGGAGTATTGCGCCTGACCACCGGCTCGCTTCAGATAGACGACCAGCTCTCGCGCCACCGCCAGGGCGGCACGCATTCCATAATCTTCTTCTATGAGCGCCAAAGCGAGGTCGATTCCAGCAGTCACGCCTGCCGATGTGTAAAATTTGCCGTCTTTTCGAAACAACGCATTGGCATCGACTTTAAGCTTTGGAAAATTGCGGGCCACGTCGTGCGTAAACCGCCAATGCGTCGTGACGTGGCGGCCGTGGAGCAGATGCGTCGGCGCCAATCCATAGATTCCCGTGCAAACCGAGGCGATCCGGCGAATGCGGGGTGCTCGGATCGCGATCCAGGACGCGACGCGCGCGTTGATCGATACTTTTCGAAGGCCGCTGCCGCCTGTGATAATTAGCGTATCGATTTCATATCGATCGGAGAATGAACGATGCGGCTTAAAGATCACCCCAGATTCCGCGACAAATGATCGTGGGGTGATTCCGATGATCGACGTCGCGTAGCACTGCCTGCGCGTTCTTCGATCATCCACAGTAGCGACGGAAAAGGCTTCCAGAGGACCGATCATGTCCAGCGCCGCCACGCCATCAAATCCAAGGATACCAATGTTAATCGGCTGCATCATTGTTTGGAGAGTATATCACGGAAGTCCGAAATCATCTGATTAAGGTCATTGTGGACTTAATCGTGGCGGCCTATTCCTTTCGAAAATTGTGGAGCATTTCAATGAACACTGGTAGATCATGTTACTTGTTGCTGATGGCGGCTGTGGCCCTCGCGTTCGCCTGCACCACGCTTGCGGGTAATAAAGCCACCGCTTCTCCGGAAACAATGAAAGTCGCGTTTGTTGTTTCCGACAGTGCAAACGTAATCGACATAGCAGGCGCCTGGGAAGTGTTCCAGGACGTCATGGTGGACGATCGAATGCCCTTTCAATTGTTCACCGTCTCGGAGACAACCGCGCCCATAGCAATAACCGGCGGCCTTCGCATTATCCCAAACTACACATTTGCAACCGCCCCCGCTCCCGACGTTGTCGTTGTCGGAGCGCAAAAAGGAACGCCCGGGTTAGCCGAGTGGTTACGCGCGCGCGCTTCGGACAGCCGCGTCGTGATGTCGGTTTGCACAGGAGCATTCAAACTGGGCGACGCTGGATTACTCGACGGCAAGAAGGCCACCACCCATCACGATTTTTGGGATGCTTTTGCAAAAAAATTTCCGCACGTTCAACTGCAGCGCGGCAGCAGATTCGTTCAAAGCGACGACGTAATTTATACTGCCGGCGGACTCACTTCGGGAATCGACCTGGCTTTGCACATCGTGGAAAGGTTTTACGGACGCGAAACGGCCGATCGCACTGCGGCCTACATGGAATACCATCGCTCACCTCATTAATTTGAGGAGGGTCCGGCGACC
>JBIOVE010000200.1:0-3507 GCA_044867565.1 Candidatus Udaeobacter sp.
AAACAGGATTAAGTCGACCTCCGGATGCGGTACTCCGCACGACTCGATCACATCTTTCACCGACGTTTTTTCCTCAAGAAAGCGCTCGACGATTTCATTACGCGCTCTCGATCCAAGAAAAAAAGCCAGATCGCCATGAAACTTGAGCCGGACGGTAAAGGTCATTTAGCGATTTAACGAATAAATGAGTTAGTGATTCATTAAATCACTGACTCGCTAATTCGCTAATTGGTCGTGATTTTCGCGTGGGAATAGGCGTACTCGAATGTCGTCCCACGCGGCCGCCCCATGAATCGCCCGGGACCGAGCGGCTCATCTTCGCCATAATAAAGATCCATCTGGAAGCGCCGCAGCCCGCCGCCGGTATCGACAATTTTCCAGCGCGTGCTGCCGAAGACTTCCTGCACGGTAGGAGACGGCGTCTCAATGATCACGCCGCGACTCAATCCACTTTGACCCAGCTTTGCAGCAGCAGAAAAGCGCGACACCAGAGTCCCACCTCCGCCTGTGGGCCTTGAGGCAAAGACAAACGAATCGCCTCCGTTGTAACTGATATAATGACGCCCGTTGACGGGCGTCGTTATGTGACCGAAACCCTCCTTCTTGACGGAACGAAGAAAATCCCGCGGATATTTGTGTCCGCGCAATCCAGGCTTCGTCACCGGCGTTGCATCAAAACCGCGTTCGAACGTGAACCCGGATTCCATCGGCGTGTAATAAAGCGTGCAGACCACGAAATATTCGCCGTTATGTCCTTGAGGACGCCGCGCCAGCTTCTCATTTTCGTAGGCAAGCCGCTGCACGACTTCCGGCCACGGAATGTCGGCGCGGAGTTCCGTGCTAGTCGCAGCTAAAATACTGAGGGCTGCGATCTTCGCGATCAGTCGGGGAAGATTGAGCCGATTGGTCCGCCAATTAGTATCTCGATAGGAAGTCGCTTCCATTCGTACTCGTAAGGTGGTTGCTTCCATTGAAATTGCTCGGGGTAAATCTTGCGGATGCGCTTGATGATTTCCAACCCGGTCAGAAATGGCAGGAATTTTTCGCGATCGAGCACGTACAATTGCGCCCCGCCGCAAAGCTCGCCAGCGAATTTTTGAAAGGTCGGCTGAAAATAATTCTCGCGAAAGAAAACGCCGGGCAGCTTCAAATCGTTGAGCTCGCGACAAAGTGTTTCCGCATCGATGAATGGTGCGCCAAAGATTTCAAATGGCCGCGTCGTGCCGCGGCCTTCGGAGATGTTTGTCCCCTCGAGCAGGCACATTCCCGGATAAACGGTTGCCGTTTCGAGTGTTGGCATGTTCGGCGACGGCATCACCCAAGGGAGACCGGTTTCATTAAACCACATCGTGCGCTTCCAATTTTTCATCGGCAAGATCGACAACTGACAATCCGGAAACGCTTCTTCTCGAAATTGCCGCGCAAGTTCGGCAATCGTTTTTCCATGGCGAACTGGAATCGAATGCAGACCGACAAATGATTTGTAATTTAGATCAAGCGGCGGTCCCTCTGTCGTCACGCCATTAATCGGGTTCGGCCGGTCGAGAACAACGACCGCGACGCCAGCCTTTTCGCAGGCGCGCATGCAGAGATACAGCGTCCAGATAAACGTGTAATAACGCGCGCCGATATCCTGGAGGTCGACCAGAAGAACATCGAGCCCCTCCAGCATTTGCGGAGTTGGCTCGCGATGTTCGCCATAAAGACTGTAAACCGGAATGCCGAGCCGGGGATACTCGTAGCTTTTCCATTCCACCATGTTGTCCTGCGTTTCGCCAAGAAAACCATGTTGCGGGCCGAAGAGCGCAGCCAGCCGGAAAAGATCGCCGTTATGCCGCTCCAGAATTCGCGACGCGTGCTCGAGCTTTGCCGAGACCGATGCCGGATGAAGCAGCGCGGCGATGCGCGCCCTGTGAAATTCTTCCGGCCAAAGTTCGCTGAGATGATCGATTGGCAGTTGGACGCGCACGGCGCTCTTCTAGCATAACGCGGAAATCCGCGCGAGACGCTTGTAGCGGCGGCTGTGTCAGCCGCCGAATCATAAGGACAGGCGCTGGCCGCAGTGCGCCTCTATGATCTCCGCCACCGGACCAAGATCATTGCGATTATTGCAGTTAGTGAGATCCCGGCGCACAGCTTCGAAAACAGTTCGCCGTGTTGCGTGTAAAAAGTTAGCTCGCTCCCGGTCGGAACCTTGATCTCGCCCGTGAGAACGCCTTCGGTAAACGTGCTGCCCGTTTCATCCTGCAAGATTTGGGTAACGCGTCCGAACTCGTTTACAAAACAGGTCACTCCCGTATTGGCTGCGCGGACCATTGGCCGGCGTGTTTCAACGCAGCGAAAAATCGCATTTGCCAGATGCTGACGGGAACCAGCCGACTGCAAAAACCAGGCATCGTTTGTCACGTCCACGAGCAGTCCCGCGCCCCTGAGTACGAATTGGCGCACTAAATCGCCGACCGTGTCTTCGAAACAAACCAGCGGCGCGACGCGCACGTCGCTATTTGTTAGCCGAAATACAGTGTAATCCTTGCCAGCCTCAAAATCGCCGGGCACCCATTTACCTGCCACCGCAGCGAAAAGCGGGAACGAATGTCGAAGAGGAATGTATTCACCAAATGGCACGAGATGCACTTTGCGATAAATCTGCATCTGTTGGGTGGCGCCTGAAAGCAAGACCGCGGCGTTATAATCACGTCCATATTCCACATCAAGCGTGCCAAGCAGCAGATCCGTTTTTGACGACGCGGAAAACCTGGTGACGAAATCGCCGCTTTCCGTGTTCAGATTCCGAACTGGATCGGGCATCGAGCTCTCCGGCCAGACGAGCAAGTCGGGTGGGGAGCTGGACTGCAGGGCGATTTCACTTAGTCGCGCAAATCGCTGGAAAATCTGGGCGCTGAATTGAGGATCAAACTTTTCGTGTTGCGGAATGTCGGCTTGCACGGCTGCAACGCGAAGCGGTTTTGCGGTCGGCCGATTCTGGGCGCTGTAGAATCCAAATGATAAAAGCCCGACAATCCCGGCCAGGGTGAATGTGAAGTCGAAATGGGGCCGCACCCGGTGTGTTTGCGCTTCCCGAAACAGCCGAAGCGGCGTGGTCACCGCGATGATGTTCGCAAACGCAATAACGAACGACAATCCGGTCACACCGCTGAACTCCGCGATCTGAATGAGAAGCCAGTTGCCATGGAGCGCTACGCCAAGCCCGTTCCAGCCGAAACCACTGAACAACCATCCGCGCACCCATTCCTGCGCGACCCACACAACCGCCGCCAGAAACGCGGTCAGCAGATTTCGCCATGAGTTTAAGAAGTCGCCTGGCGCTATCAGGCCAATGAACCAACTCCAAAACGCGAAGTTAAGCCCGAGATAGATCGAGAGCAGCAACGATAATCCGCGGAGCCAGAAATTTTCGTATAGCACTCCCAGCGAACCGAACCAACTGAAGGTTGCTGTGAAAAAGACAACTCCGGCGACATAGCCGAGCAGCAGATTACGAAGCCA
>JBIOVE010000201.1:0-3223 GCA_044867565.1 Candidatus Udaeobacter sp.
GGCCTGCGGCGCATTCGCATAGTCGTTCGCGGTGCGATATTTCTTGAACAATGCGGGCGTGACCATATTAACACGCTTGTCTGTGCATTGCGCCGAGAGGATGGTCGCCACGAGTAGTTGAAGGGGGTTCCGAAAATCCAGTTCGCAATGCGCGCCCGGATAAACTTTCGGCCACGCCTTAATCAATTGCTTTGCCCGCTCGCGCGCAGTCATATGCATGGCGCTATCAACATTCTTTGCGTTATCATCCTGAACGAAGTGAAGGATTGATCATAAGTTTTTTGGGCACGTTAATTAGGTCGGATGTTGTAGCGTTCGGTTGTGAGGTGCCTCGCTCCGCTCGGGCTGACACGATGTTTCGTCGCCGCTCAACTGCGGGCGGCGTAGCGCTCGAGTTTGTGCGCAAGGTCGGGCGGAACATGCGCGACGATCAGCGCGTCGTTATTTTCGTATTTCAACTCAAGCACGTGACCGACCCGATGAATCTCGGCGATCAAGGCCGATTCATTCGATGGAATGCGGAAACGAGAACGCAACCGCCACGAACTGAGCGCATCTTCGAGCGCCGGTACGAGCTTGTTAACGCCCTCTCCTGTTCGCGCCGAAATCGCAACACTGCCGGGCAAGCGTTTCAAATATGAATCGGCCAACTCGCGATTGAGCAGGTTATCGATCTTATTGAACACAATCAGGGTTTGCTTGCCATACGCGTCGAGCTCCTTGATCACGCTATCGACCGCCTCCATCTGCTCATCCACGCGTGGATGGCTGAGATCGGCAATGTGAATGAGAAGATCGGCTTCGCTAACTTCTTCGAGCGTCGCCTTGAACGATTCGATCAAGGTGTGGGGAAGTTTTCGTAAGAAGCCAACGGTGTCGGTAAGCAGGAGCCGCTGTTTGTTAGGCAAAACAAAGCTGCGGGTGGTGGGATCGAGTGTTGCAAAAAGTCTGTCCTCGGTCACCAGATCGGCGCCCGTGAGCAGATTCAGAAGAGTCGATTTGCCTGCGTTGGTGTAGCCAACTACTGCGGCGACTGGCCATTGATGTCGTTTCCGGCCCTGTCGCTGGACCGCTCGCGTTTTACGCACCGCTTCCAGCTCCCGTTCGAGCCGCGCGATCCGCTCCTGGACCCGCCGCCGATCGACTTCAAGCTGCGTTTCACCGGGCCCGCGCGTTCCAATACCGCCAGTCTGGCGCGACAAGTGATGCCACATCCGGGTGAGGCGCGGCAAAAGATATTGCAGCTGGGCCAGCTCGATCTGCAATCTGCCTTCCCGGCTGCGAGCGCGCTGCGCGAAAATATCAAGAATCAGCTGCGTACGATCGAGAACTTTGCGCGCAAACAAATTCTCGAGGTTCCGGCCCTGCGCGGGTGAAAGTTCATCGTCAAAAATGACCGAGGTGACCTGGCGATCCTGACAGGAGTCTTTGATCGACTCGGCTTTGCCGCGGCCGATGTAATAGGGAGCGGTCGGCTTCTGCAATTTTTGCGTAACGGTATCGACGACTTCAGCGCCGGCGGAACTCGCCAGCTCTCGCAATTCGTCAAGCGAGTCCTGCAAGTCCCACTTCGAGACGCCTTCCTTTTCGAGGCCAATCAGGAGCGCGCGCTCCTGTGTTTTGTGCGGACGCGTTTCAATCATCCCTGTGCGCCGAGAGCTTTCGGAGCAGAATCCATTTCACAGCTTCGTTGTGACTGAGAAGCGATAAGTTCAGCGGCTCAAAACTAGTTTGCCGGCAAAACCAGGTCAACTGTCTTTTGGCATAACGGCGGGTTGCTTGCTGAATCGCGGCAACGCATTGCAGGATCGACATCCTGCCTTCGAGCAGCTCACGAATCTCGCGCAAGCCGATCATCTGCGACACAGTTGAACTCATCGCTCCGGCAGCCTGCACTTCTTCGATCACGCCATTTTCGAACATCGCTTTTACCCGCTGATTGATCCGCGCGTAAAGCTCTCCCCGATCGCGGAACACGAACACGCCACTTGGAACCGGGATCGTTGATCTGGGCCGGCCGGGGTCAGTGCCCCCGGCTCCAACACCGACCCCACCTACAGCCCATTGCGTGCGTTGGGCTGAAACCGGTTTTCCAGTAGCTAAGCAAATTTCAACTGCGCGGACTAACCGTCGCCGGTTCTTAATGTCAATCTTGCGCGCGGTTTCCGGGTCGAGATCAGTAAGCAGGGCCCGCAAGTCGTCCGTGGTGCGTTCGTTCAAGTTTTCGCGCAGTTTCGGATCGATCGCGGGCAGCGAGGCCAACCCATGCGTCAACGCCTTGATGTAAAGCCCACTTCCGCCAACAACGATCGCCAGCTTTTGCCGCGAATGGATTTCAGCAATGGTATGCCATGCGGCATGGCGAAATTTTTCCGCGTTCATCTCTTCTTGAAGCGGCGTTGTGCCGATCAAATGATGCGGAGCTTTCGCGAGCATTGCCGCATCGGGTTTCGCGGTCAGAAGATCGAGGCTGCGATAAATTTGAAAGGCATCCGCGCTGACAACTTCGGCGCCCATTTCGCGTGCGACATCGGCCGCCAGCTCGGATTTGCCGGTGGCGGTAGGACCGACGATAAAGAAAATGTTCATCAGGTAGGGACATCTCTCCGAGGTGTCCGACTTATTTCTCATGTCGACCCAGAATGCTTTCGGGGCTGTGCAGGATTTCCTGTTAACAATGAGAGATTCCTCGACTTCGCTCGGAATGACAAATAACGGCTGGACCGACAATGAAGGAGGTGCACGCCATCAACCAATAATGCGACGCTCATAGAGCGCCGCTACAGAAAACAAATCGGGAGACGCGCGCCCAGTTGCGCCACGTCTCCCGATTGAAGCAAGAAGCTCGATCAGCTTCGCATTTGATGCTCGCTGGATTTTGCGCCGCTCACCACTAATCTGCGGCCGAGGAATTCTTTGTCGTGCAATTCCTGCACGGCGCGTTTCGCTTCCTCGATGGTTTGCATCTGCACAAACGCAAAACCTTTCGAGCGCTGGTTGTGCCGATAACTTACGACCTCCGCGTTTTGCACATGCCCGACGCCGTTAAACAATTCGAAGAGATCGCTCTCGGTGGCGTCGAAGGACAAGTTGCCGACGTAAAGACGCGGCGAAGTGACTTCGACGGTTTCAGGTCTTCGTGGAGCTCGCGAGGGCTGCGCACCATTGCGTGTAGCTGTTGCGGTTTTCTTTGTGCCCGTGCCGTTTCCAAAAAAAGCGGCGA
>JBIOVE010000202.1:0-3513 GCA_044867565.1 Candidatus Udaeobacter sp.
GAACTGGACCTATCTGCTATCGCATTGGCGCGATTTTTAGAGCCTGCCTTGAGCGAAGTCGAATAGGTCGCACGGGTGGATCGAGCGCTGGACGTTTCGTTGCCTAACGAATCGGAATCCTCCCGACATCGTCGTCGGGCGCGCCGCGGTGCGTCTCGATGAACGCCGTTGGATCCAGCCAGCCCCGCGTATCTTCGCGATAACCCGGGCCGATAAACGGGGTAACGAATTCGCGCATTTCGAAATGGAGATGCGCAAAATAGCGGCCATCGGCAGTTCCAACGGTCGCGATTTGTTGCCCATGTCTGACTTCGTCTCCTGCCTTCACAAGCATCGTTTCCAGGTGACCATAGTACGACTGCACATATTTGCGTTCGCCATTTTCAGCGTAGGCATGCAACACGGTGATGACGTTCCCCCAGCCGGGGCCACCCTCGCGCGCCAGCAACACGCGTCCGTCAGTCACGGCGTAAATTGGATCACCCAGATCGCTGTCTTCCCCGCCAATCCCGTTCAAGTCATCGCCGAGGTGATGATTGTCCGTGAATCTCTGCGCGTTGTAGCTCAGCGCGCCGTTTTCGCTGCCCAAAGGAAAATCAAAGCGAGCGGCAGTTGGAAGCGAGGCAAGCTCGAACGGCGAAGGGACTCGAAATGCGGGAGCGACATATTTTGGCCGCGTCAACTCCGGCCAAAGTTTCACAGCGAGCGTCGCAAGAAACGCAACCAAAAATGTGGATAAGATCCACAATCCCCAAGCCAATCTTCTCTTACTCGTGCTCCTGCTCATACTCGTGATCCAGCCAACTCCGACAATAGTCGCGAGCACACGAAACAAGAATTTTCGGTGTTGCCATTTGGCAATCGGCTATTGCAAATCTACCCTCGCTGCATGCGAATTCTTGTGACCGGTGGCGCTGGTTTCATCGGCTCCCATCTTGTCGAGAAATTACTCGCGGCTGGACACGATGTCGCCATCCTCGATGACTTTAATGATTTTTACGATCCGCAAATTAAGCACGCCAATATTGCCGGTTTCGCTAAAGACGTGACCGTTCACCATCTGGATCTTCGGGACAGCACCTCAGTTCGAAATTTGTTTCACCGCGAAAAGTTCGAAACGATCGCACATCTGGCCGCGCGCGCGGGCGTTCGCCCATCGATTCAGCATCCCCAACTTTATTACGAGACGAACGTGAGCGGCACGTTGCATCTTCTCGAGGCCGCGTGCATGACCGGGGTTGAGCGATTTGTCTTTGCATCCAGCTCATCCGTTTATGGCATTTCCAAAACGGTCCCGTTTTCTGAAGATCAACATCTCACTCAGACGCTCAGTCCGTATGCGGCGACCAAAATAGCGGCCGAATTTCTTTGTTCCACTTACTCGCATCTCTATCGAATGCGTGTGATTGCGTTGCGATATTTTACTGTTTACGGCCCGCGGCAACGGCCCGACCTAGCAATTCATCAATTCACCCAGCGCATTTACGCAGGCCAGCGGATCGATCAATTCGGCGACGGGACGACGCGCCGCGATTACACTTACATCGACGATGTGATTCAAGGCACGATGGCGGCGCTCACGTACGACGGGCCGCTTTTCGAGATCTTTAATCTCGGCGAAAGCGAAACGATTCAACTCAAGGACTTGATCGCCGCGATCGAGAATGCGCTTGGGAAAAAAGCAAAGATCAACCGGCTGCCGGAGCAACCAGGTGACATGCCGCTGACTTGCGCCGACATTTCGAAAGCGAGAAAATTACTCCGCTACAATCCAACCACTCGATTGAGCGACGGGCTCCCGCGTTTCATCGATTGGTTTCTCGGCCGCCAAAGAGGTAATAGCCCAGCGTTTTAACGCTGGGATCGAGGATTAGGATCGTAATGAGTCCCCGCCAGGGACGAAAGAACCATTCTTCCGTCCCCAATGGGACTCACGTTTTGGGATTGCATTTTTGCCCAGCGTTAAAGCGCTGGGCTATTATCATTTCGCCGATCGATGTTGTAATCTCTGCCTGTGATTTCGATGCTGCCATTTGATCAGCGCGCCTGTTTCATTGCGGGCCAGGCGAAATCTGGCACCACGCTTTTGGTGGCGTTGCTCGATAACCATCCTGAGCTGCTCGTGTTGCCGGAGGAAACCGCCTATTTTCCGACTGTCCTCACAAAATATGGGCCGCGCGGCCGCCGCGCGCAGTTTGATTACATCACGAAGGAGTCACTCTCCAACGTCCTGTTTGGCGCGCCCTGCAAATGGGGCAAGCGCGACTACTCCTATTTTCCGACATCGCGCTTCCTCCAGACTTTTGAGCAAATGGCGCTTGATCCCGTAAATGCTGAACGAGATTTGCTCGTAATCATGCTGCAAGCGTATGCCGCGACGCTCGGTCGATCACTCGATTCTATCACACGCTGGGTCGAGAAGACGCCAGCCAATCGCAAGTATCTGCCTGCGATCCATGCGCGGTTTCCGCATGCGAAGATTCTTGTAACGATACGCGACCCGCGCGCAATCTTTGCCGCGGAGATCGCCTTGGAAAAAACCCGGCAGCTGGGAACGTTTTCCACCTATTATTGCATCAGTCACTGGCGCGAGGCGGCGAAAGTGGTGCGTCGCGCGACGCGTGGCGGGGACACGACGCTATTTGTTGTGCCATATGAGAAGCTTATTCTTGAGCCGGGGGACTGGATGAAGAGAGTCTGCGCATTCCTCGAGATAGGATACGATCCGGCCGTTGTGCTGACGCCGACAAAGGCCGGGAAGTTCTGGGAAGGAAATTCCGCTACGGAAACCGCGTTTACCCGGATTAGCACCGAACCGTTGACGCGTTGGCAAAGTGATCTTTCCGAGGAGGAAATCGGTTGGGTGGAGTGGCATTGCCGCGATCTCATGCCGGAATTTGGTTACGAGCCGAAGCTTGACGAACGGGCGTTGCGCCATTTCATGAAGCCAGCTCGACAAGAGCGACCCAGGCAATATCTCAAATCACGGTTTTACTCGCTGCGTGACGACTGGATCCGTCGATAGTCGGGATGATCTGGCATGCTCTTCTGCATGCGCACTTGCAATCGCGGACGCAGCGAGCCATAATCACCGCGAGATGTCCGGAATCTTTTTCGATCTTCCGAGCCTCCGTTTTCTACGACGATCCAGATTTTTTGAGACCAGGATGCGAACCTTTGCATCTTCACTGCTTCGTTGGTTGGGCGCGCTGGCTTGCGGTTCGAGACAAGTCCATTTCCGGCTTAACAAGGTGGAGTTTCCGGCGGCGTCGCAGAGTGCTTGCAAACTGTTTGAAGGGACCCTGGGTGTTTCGCGCGCCGCGGACCGTGCATCAATCGATGCGCTCCGCCCATTTAACAATTGGGTCAAACTTAAGGATCAACATGAACTCTTATTCATCTGGGAGACGCCCGCGTCGTTCGCGAGGCGGCCCCCGACGCAGAGGCGGCTCCGAACGCTTTCGGGGTCAGCAGGGAGCAACGAAAGCGAAGAAACAGACATTCTGGCAGCGG